>DASYYL010000134.1:0-9423 GCA_035933915.1 Verrucomicrobiia bacterium | reverse complement strand
TTAAGTCAAGGTCTCGGTTTTTCCGGGCTGACAGGTTTGCCACGGCAGCGTGAGGATGTCGGCGTGCGCCGATAGGGAACCCAAGTCCGTGAAAAGAAACAAACCCTGCCCGCGTTCAAGCTGCCGGCTGGCTTCAATCAGGTGCTTCACGCGCTCGGCGCTGGTGGTGACGGTGAGCACACGAAATCGATTAAAGCCAAATCGGGAACGGTGAATGTTTTGTGTCCAGGTGGCTTCATAGGCGAGCAGCTTTCGGTAAAAGCTGCTTTTTTCAAAGTTTGGTCGCATTACCGGCATGGTGGCGCGATCAGCTTCCAAAAAGAAATAGGCGCGGTCGCGATCGGGAAATTCCAAGGCAAAAACACGGTCGGGCTGCGCGCCAAGCTTCAATTGGTGTTTGGCGATGACCTGCCAACGGAACGGGTCACGTTTTCGCCGGGTCGCGGCAGGCAATGGAAGTTTGTCAGCAGAAATCAACCGCACGCCGCCATGATGGCGACAGGCTAATTCAAAAGCGACCATGACATCGGCGGTCAACAGCGCGTGCTCCAAAAAGAGCCGCTTCACTGCCTGATTTTTGGCACTCCAATCAAGCCGGTGAAAGGGAAGATTCAATTCACGTTTTAACAGCGCCGCCCCGTTATGCCCCAAGCCATAGACCATGCTACGCGAACCGCCCTGATGATAATAATCAATTTGTGCACGTGGCCGTTCCAAATAACCATGATGATAAAGGCGCTGTAACCGTCGCAACAATTGCTGCCGGCTGCCGCCAATCAGCGTGTGGATATGGGTGGAACGGAGAAAACGGTGCTCGAATACGAGCCGAATCATCTCCCGATCCCTGACCGTGAGTTGAGGAGGGACAATTTGCTTTACGCGGGTGAAGCGTGGCAGGCGTACAGATGCCATGCTTTTATTTTATCACGAACAAATCATTTTGATTCCGCAGCCAGCGGTTGAGTTTATCTTCAATCTCTGCGCGCGGTGTCGCGAACCGTTCCCGTGAACGGGCGATCAATTTGTCCTTTCGGCCAACCCGATGTTCCAGAGGTTTTAATGTTCGGCCACGAAACGGCGTCCGGCTTGTTCCGGCCTCCAGCAGACTTACCAGCACTTCGTACCGGTTGAGGTCGGCAAAATGTTGTATCTCGAACACGTTGCCAAATTCCTTTTTGAGCGCTTCGGCATCGGCGCTGCCGACACGGAACGCGATGAGCGTGCCGACATTGCCGAACACGGCCTGACGCACGGGCGATGAAAGCTGGTCAATGTATTGATGGGACAGGACCAGACAGAGACGATATTTCCGGCTCTCGGCCAGAATCGAAGCGAAGGCTTCGGTGGAGAAATTCTGGAATTCGTCAATGAACAGATAAAAATCGCGGCGCGCTTCTTCCGGTTGTCTGGCTCTGGCCATGGCTGCAAGTTGAAATTGCGCGGTCAACAGCGAACCGAGCAGATTCGCTTTCTCATGGCCGATCTGTCCTTTGGACAGGTTGGCGATGAAAAGCCGTCCGGTATCCATGACGAACGGAAAGCTCACTTTTTTTCTGACTTGGCCGAGAATGTTGCGAATGACGGGATTCAACAGGAACTGGCCGAGTTTGTTTTGGATCGGCGCAATGGCCTCACGTTGGAAGCGCGGATCATAGCTTTCATATTCCGTCTGCCAAAAATCCCGTATGAACGGGTCTCGGACTTGATTCAGGACCCAACGGCGATACGCAGAATCTGTCAGCAGCCGGTTGACGCCCAACAGGGAAGTGTTGGGACAGTCGAGCAAAGCGACGATGGCATTGTAGAGAATATATTCCAGACGCGGCCCCCAAGAGTCCGACCAGATATTCTTGAACGCAGCGACGATCCCGGAAGCCGCCAGATGTCGCTCGTCCTTCGCAACATCAGCCAGAAGATTCAAGCTGATGGGGAAGTCGAGGTCAGCGGGATTGAAATAAACCAGGTGGTCAGCACGGGCTGGCGGAATGTGATTCAAAAGTTCATCGGCCAAATCACCATGGGGATCAATCACGCCGACGCCATGCCCAGCGAGTATGTGTTGCAGGATCAAATTGCGGAGCAAGGTTGTCTTGCCCACGCCAGTTTTGCCGATGACATAAAGGTGCTGGCGTTGATCCTCCAGAGAAATGCCAAAAATCCCGGTTTTACCCCAAGAATCCTGCTGACCGATGATGATAGGTTGATCGTTCATAGTTTCAAAGTCAGCCGTCACTCCAACCGCCAGCGGCGAATCCGGCGTGTGGTGGGTTCGCCTGCCGGCGCTGCGGGAACACTCCCGCCTCCGACATGCGTTATGGGAACGAGCCGGAGAGGTAATGGCGGCTGACTCTAACACCAGAAGGAGCAATCCTTCGTAATCATAACCCGTAACCCGCCAGATAAGGAATGGCTGACGCCATGCGGCTGACAGGGCGCGGCGCTTTTTCCAATGGCGGAAGTAGTAAAACGGTCGTCGCGCGAAGCGTCGTGGACTCGTAAACCCTTCGTCCCCCACGTGTCGGCCCATTTTGATAAAAATGGCGAGCGGCCGACTTCGCGCTTTTTGGTGAGACCCGAACGATAGTGAAGTGGTTGAACCCTTTAGCCGGAGGAAAAAGCGCGAAGTCGGGCGCTAGCCAGACGACACGTGGGGGAACCAGTATGGCTCAATCGAGCCACCGGGCTGCTAAGCCACCGGGCGCTAGCCCCTACAAACCATGTTTGTAGTGCCCTATGTTGGACTGGCAATTGCCGGTCTTTTGACAAAAAAGGCTATTTTATGGTAGCATTTTCAGTAAAGGTGGTTCGCTGAAAACTGCATGGGATAAGAATCCAAGCAATGACCAATAAACCATTGGCCCTCACCCCGAAAGAGATCAAGGAAATCGCGTCTGTGCAGCAAATTCAAGATTTGTGGGGGATGGCAAATTCAGAAGATATGGAAATGACCCTCAAAGATATTTACACGGTAAAATTCCAATATATGAACGAGAGCCCGGGTTACGTCGGAGATCTGTTCATCATCCAGCCGGGCGTGCTGGGCAGTGAATTTCCCGTTATCAGACTGGTTCGGAATCAAGAAAAGCAGTTGGAAGTCCTCGAGTAACACGGTTGCATTAGAGAGGAGAGACGTGCTTAACCGTGTGTCTCTTCTCTAATGAACGGCACGCATTACAAACTCACCTATGCAGTTTTTAGTGAATTCATCAATTGGATGAATTGTCAGGGAACGGCTCAACAGAGCCATTTTGGAGTGTCGTACAATATTACTTGATTCGCATAGGGTTGAAAAATGGCTCAACCAAGCCGTCATTCGGATATCAGATTTGAGACCAAAAATGTTCGTCTTTCGTCTCCGGAATTTTTGCTTCGATGCTTGTCTGCTCTACACGTCGAGTTTCTGCGTCGCGTCCAAACCTGATAGATTATGGCCTATTGACATGAAGAAAAACCCGTGTCCTGCTGCGACTCCGACATATTTGTCTGCGATTTGCCTTCCGGTTTTGCCAGCCAACTTGGATCACCGGCAATTCGTATTGGTCCAACAACGAACGCAATACCGCGCGTCGGCGCTCGTCTGCGAGCACGCCACGAAGCCAGGTTTGAAATTGGTCGGTGTGCATAATTTTAAAAATTCCCGGAAAACTGAATATTCTTAATCTGTATATTCTTCTATAGAAAGAAGTCGGCCCGCGGACCACTGGTCGTCAACCTGCCGACCTCCTGATGTCGGCCGGGCGACCTCTTGATGTCGGCCCGCCGACTTCTGGAGGTTTGGCCCATTTGACTTGGAAATGGATGGTGTAAATGTTGGTCTTTCCCAGTCCCCGGCGCTGGATGCTGATAAGTCCGGATATTTCAAGTTCGCTGACAAATTCCGTCACACGGGATCGGCTCATACCCATGTCCTCTGCCAACCTGTCCTGCCCCGGAAAGCAAAAATCACTGCTCCAAGCATAGCTCAAAAACATGGAATAAGTCACTTTAGCGCCCAATGACAATTTGGCGTCTTTCAGGATGAAATTTGGGACTTGGGTGAAGCCTCCCTGCAACACGGGATTGAGCGTGTCCAGCATGATATTCTTCTCCTTGATGACTTCCCCGATTGTTTTCATGTGTGGTATGATTATCCCATAGGCGAGGCAGATTCCCCCTGTGGATAAACGGCTCACTTCCCTTCTTGAGTAAATTCCCATGGATCATAATCAACCAAACGATTCTCAAAATGCGGCAGAATCCGGCGACGTGCAGAACGGTTCGGAAAGCTTCCGCACGCTTCCGAAGGCTTCCGAATCATTCGGAACGATTCGGAATGATTCCGCACGGTTCGGAAACGTTCCGCACCTTTCGGAACGCAAGCAAAACCACACATTGACAGTGCGTGAAGCAGCCCGGATGTTTGAAATGGCTGGAGTGGCCCGGACGGAACGGAGCATCGTCAACTGGTGCCAGCCGAACAGGCAAGGAATTCCGAGATTGGATAGTTATTTTGATCCGAACGAACGACGTTATTACATCACGCCGGATAGTATTGAAATGGCGATTTCCGAGGAAAAGGCTAGGGCTGCAAAAACCAATGAGCCTTCCGAACCCTTCGGAACGTTTCCGACGGGTTCGGAAAGAGCGCAACAAACACCCGCAGCCAGTTCGGAAGCCGGCACGGGCCGAATCCGGGAACTGGAAATGGAGCTGATGGATTTGAAGATCACGAACCGGGGAAAGGATTTCTTTATTGAGCAATTGCAAAAGGAAAGGAATGGGGTTTTGGATCAACTTTTAACCGCCAACCGCAAGGTGGGTGAATTGGAATCTCGGCTACTCCAATTGGAGGGACCAAAAAACTAGCCAGTGATTGTTCCGCATACGCCGCAAAAATCGTTTTTGAGAGAATGTAGAAATGGGACATTATTGGTGGGCGTATGAACCAAATAATTGAAGCAAAAACAGAGAACAATACAGTCAAGAAGCAGTGGCCCGAGTGCGTGGGCATTGAGGACGCGGCGATGATGTTCGGCTGGCCCGACTTTTATCTGCCGTTCCTGATGAAAGCAGGTCATCTGAAACCACTGGGGAGGCCGTCGCAGAATGGGCGCAAATGGTTGCTTTGGTTAACAGCCTATCACTCTTCCGGAGCGATTCGTGGCAGGTCTGCAACGACTGCTGGACACGTGCATCCAAGGGTGGATCAATTGTTGGCATCTTTGGTTTCCTTCGGTTAGATTTTGTTTTCTATTTCATCAAGCTTGATGAGTTTGGGACATTTTTCTTCGCTTTTATAATCTCAGCCCAAAGACAAGATAATCCTTCGCTTTATTGGCTAGAGCATCTTTACGCTTTTGCCAGTCGGGCATGGCGCGGCCCAATGTCCTCCAAAATTCCGGCCCGTGATGGCCTTCGACCAGGTGAACAAGCTCATGCATTATTATGTAGTCCACTAACCGAACGGGCAGCTGAAGAACCTTCCAATTGAAATAAATGATGCCGCTTTTGCCGCATGATCCCCAGCGAAATCCGAGATCACGAATTTCAATGTGTTCTGGCTTACGTGTGGTGTACTGCGAGAGACGCTCCACGCGACGTTGAAGCCATTCCGTTCCGGCATCCAAATACCAGCGCCGGAAATGTGCTTCCGCCGGGCAGGAATCGCGGCGAAGGATAAAGCGTGTGCCATCGAATCGGAGCGGAAGCTTCTGGTTTGGCACAACCTTCAGGCTGAAACGACGTCCCAAATAACAGAATGCCTCCCCGGAGATGTATTCCGGGGGTTGAACTATGGGTGCAGACTCGGCTTTCAGCGCAAGCTTACGATACACCCAGACCAACTTCTTGTTGATCCAGCGGGTGAGTTCTTCAACCGGGGTCGCAAAAGGAACATGCGCAATCAACTCGCCACCGCGATCTACCGTAAGGCCAAAGGTCCTTCGTCGGTCGCTACGGCGCACCTCAAAGTTCAGACCTCTGATTTGAAGCGTTTCAGTCATGAACGGGTCAGGTGTTCGTGGTTCTCCCTGGCCAGCGCAACGAGACGTTGTGCCAGGTCGCGTTCGCTGCCCGGACGGCAGATTCCGCTGCGGTCAAGATCACGAACCAGAGTCTTGGTCAGCAATTCTCGCATCTCGTCATTTTTCCAAAAGCCCACCTTCCGCACTTCTTGGCGGATGCGCTCAATCATATCCAAGGTGGTCTTGATAACCTGTTCGCGCTGAGTCGCGGTCAGTTCCCGGCCTTTGCTGCATTCTTCAAGCACGAGGCGGACGAATGGCACTTGCACTTTGGCGTCAAGGCCGGGGAAATCATTGCGGTCGCCCTGGCGCAGTTCATCTATGAATTTCTTCAATTCCCGTTCAAGCGCGTCCCAATCATCTTTGAATCGCTGAAGAATTTCCTCCAACCGTTCGCTCATCTTCCGGGCAAAGGCCGGGTTTTGGTTTGAGAAGCCGATGATGTGATAGCGCGCGGCATGTTGCATCTGTGCCGCCCGGGCACGACTGCTAGTCTGGGCTTGAAGCACCTTCTCAAATTCCGCGTCAGTGATGGCCGTGGGCGGAATCTTGGGATCAACACCCCTGGCTGAGACGTGTGCATTGATCAGGGCCTTCACTTTTTCCGCCACGCCAAAAAGGTTGAGTGAGGGATCGCGATACAGATTGGCCGCCACTTTGTTGATGAAACCAAGGAGCTTGGCATCGCGGAACACATCCCCCGGCACTTCCGGCCGGTGCTCCAGCAGGCCCAGCATTTCATAGAACATCCGCAATTTGTTGATGAAATCAGCGCGTATCTTCAGATCAGCGAGCAATTCCACGCATTTATCTACTTGTTCCTGCAAATCCGTTATGCCCCGATCGGTGAAGACGGCGACAGCCCGCGCCCGCCGGTCGAGCAGCTTCGGCAATTCGAGGCTGATGTTGATCAGCGCGCCCTCGGTGTCCTCGCCGTCGTAAACCGGAGCAGCGGCCCGTAGCGTTGCGCGGTCAGGGTGCGACTCTCCAGAGCCAACAGGTTCTCGCCGCCGGCATGTTGCGCCCGGCGCATCTGCTCGACCTCATCCGCAATTTTACAGTATTCCAGCAGGTGGATGGCAAAACGCGCAAGGTGGTGGCCCGCTACCAGCAGTTTCGCGCCATTCACAAGGCAATTACGAGGTTGCAGGAAGGCCGGACAAAGGCGCAGGGAGCGGACCGCGACTTGCGGGGAGGCATCATCTGGCATACGCAGGGTTCTGGCAAGAGCCTGAGCATGGTGTTCCTTGTCCGCAAAATGCGGATGATGCCGCGCCTGAATCGCTTCAAGATTGTCGTGGTGACAGACCGGACAGATTTGCAGGACCAGCTTGGCGCGACGGCACAATTGAGTGGTGAAGCTGTGCGCCCGACAGACGAGGATTTGAAATCACGCGAGTCGCCCACAGCCTTGACTCAACGGCTCTTGAGCCAGCGCACACCGGATATCATCATGGCCATGCTGCAAAAGTATCAGCCTGTCGGCGGCAGGTCGGAGGGCAACGCACTAGCCGTGCTGCCGGAGCCAGGAAAGCAGTCAGGTGACAAGGTCGTGATGACCATCGTGCGCAAGGAGAAAAAGCCCGGGCGGCGCGAGGAGATCGTCGAGAAACAAGTCACGTTCACGGAGAACATCCGATTCGAAGAGTTTCCATTGCTGAACGAATCGGAGGAGATTCTCGTGTTGGTGGATGAAGCGCACCGGTCGCACACGCGCACGTTGCACCGCAATTTGCACAAGGCGTTGCCCAATGCGGCCATCATTGGGTTCACCGGCACCCCCATCCTCAGCAAGGAAAAGAAGGAGACGAAGGAAATCTTCGGCGACTTCATAGATAAGTATATTCTTCAGGATGCGGAACTGGACGGCGCGACCGTGCCGATTCTCTACGAAGGCCGGACGGCGGACGGCATCGTGAAAGACGCACCCAGCCTCGACGCGGTGTTCGAGGATATGTTCCGCGATTACACTCCCGCAGAATTGGCGATCATCAAGGCCAAGTATGCGACCGAGGGTGACGTGATGGAAGCGCCCCTGCTCATTGAACAAAAAGCGCGCGACATGATCCACCATTACGCCGGGGTTGTGTTACCTGAGCCACGCTTACAGCGATCAAAACAAAATCCGCGCGGACATCATTCAAACGCAATCCAATAACGCCGACCTGCTCAATCGCGCGTTGGTCTGGAACGCAAACAGAGTTGGCGATGCCGCCGGAAGAAACGCCGTAGCGGGAATGGTTTCGGGACTGACGGGCACAGTACCAGGCACACACTTCTGGAACGGGGGAGCGCAATCTTGGCAGCAGTTTTACAATTCATCCCTAGCATCGGCGCAGACACAGGCTTTGAAGGACGGCAAGCAGTTTTCATACGGTGCGTTTCTGACTGCGCTTGGCAACCAATATCCAACGATATTTGGAGAAGCGGCGCAAAAGTATCAGGACGCCGCCACAACCGCATCGCAACAAGCCTTGAACACGCCTCATCCGCTTTTAATGGGGTTGGCGAAGCAGAACTCCATCAACCCAATGGGCCTTGGAGACTTGGCTACAAAATATGGTAATGATCCGTCGAAACTTTTCAGCAGCTTTACCGGCACCCCACAGGCCACATTGCAACCTAAGACGAACACGGGGACACCGAATGCCACGGGAGCCGGCGGGACATCCACAGCGCCAGCAACGGCCAATCCGGCGCCGACATTCCTTTCGGGTATGACGGCGGCGACATTCGGACCGTCAAACAATCCTATGCCGCCCTTTGTAATTCCGATACCTGTTCGCGCCACGCCAGCACCGGCACCAGCGGTTGACCCTGCGGCGCTGGCGAACTATTTCAGGGGGACAGGCATTCAGGTTCCTGTTGCTCCTACTTCCACGGCAATACCTGCTCCCTCACTGGCTCAAAATACCTTCCGCCTGTTGAGCGTACCCTCCACTACGGGCACGGATTCCCGGTTTGGTTTTCCCTCTGGCGTGAATGTGAATCCTGGCGCCGTGCTGACCGGGATCGCCACACCGCCATCGGTTCCAGCAACAGCGAATCCAAGTTTCGTGCTTACCACAGCCAACAACTGAACCAACCGCGACACAATGCCGCACTCCAAGCGCGGCGCGGCATCACCGTGCCGTCAGAAACTTGGGATTGAAATTCCGTTGCTCATAGCGAATTAAGACGCCTTAAAACGAGTCTTGATAACTATGAACAAGTTTGGATTTGTTATGCCAGAGCGTTATGCCGAGCACTGATTAACAAGTGAGACACGCAAGAAACAATTGATTCCATTGATGTTTGTTGCATTTGGTGCCCGCGACAGGACTTGAACCTGTACGATGTTACTCACTAGAACCTGAATCTAGCGCGTCTGCCAATTCCGCCACGCGGGCTTGAGCACCAACAGCTTATAACACAAAACCGG
>DASYYL010000092.1:0-33960 GCA_035933915.1 Verrucomicrobiia bacterium | reverse complement strand
TGTGCTGCTTCTCCTGGAATTGGAAAAAGGGGTGGGTTGAGTTATATAATCGGGGCGCAACGAAAGGACCGATATGGCAGAACAACAACGACGACATTTCTCCAGCCAGGAGAAGGTCAAAATCTTACGGGAGCATTTTCTGGATGGGGCGCCCATTTCCGAGGTGTGCCAGAAGTATCAGATCCAACCTTCGCTCTTCTACAACTGGCAGAAAACCTTTTTCGAGAACGGAACGGCAGCCTTTGAACGCCAGCCGTCCCGCTCCCGGATTGGTGTAGAGGAAGTCCTTCTATAAAAAAAAGAGAACCGGCAAGATATAAATAAAGGCCGGCATGGTTATTTGTCGAAGGAATTTGCCGGAAAGTTTCAGACGGCAAGGCCAGTTTTTGTTCTGAAATGGAAAAAGCTAAGCCGCTTTTTTGCCGGCGAAATTTTAGTTCTGAAATTAATTGTTCATTTTCAGATTTATTCAAAACGATGGAGTGTCGGCGCGTTTTTTGGCCCCATTTATATTCCATAGCGGTGACGCGGTAATTGTTATCAGCGGGCACATCGCTAAATTGCCATCGGATAATATTCTCCCAGCGGACGCGCTGGGCCATGCCGGAGCCTGTTTGGACGTACTTTTCCTTGAGGTTTAGAATCCTTCTGTATTTCAATGGCAATCGCATTTGAATTTCCACCGCAAAAACCATAAGAAGCAATAAACCGGGGATTGCCAGGAAAGGCCAGATTTCCCAATGATCGGCAGCCCATTGGCGCAGTAGAACTGCCTGATAGAGCAGAACCGCCGTGAAAACGAAAACGGGCAATAATGCTTTGAACATTTTCCAACGGAACGCCCACGTAAACGATAGCGGCGGATAGATATATCGGTTAAGGCTGGCCGGCTGTTCAAAGCTCATGGGCGAATCAGATTTTAAGGCTAATGGCAGAAATGCGGGAAGAAATGAAAAAGCAGCAATACTGGAACAGGTTTTAACGGCGAACTGCACGAAACATGGAAATGGACTTGTTGATCGGCAGGTTTCGGTGGCAGTTCCAAACTCCAATCTCCAAATTCCGTCTTAATCGTGTTGATGATTAAAGTATTCTCAATCAATGGATTGCGTTATTTTGTTAACCCCCTGTTAACGATATGTTAACCCTTAAGTCATTGATTTTGAACCATGTAACCGATGTTAACCCCGTGCCGACTTCACACCAATATCAGGGCAGAGGGGAATCATTCCCATCCTCATCCTCGCCTGTCCGCTAATTCGATGTTCGTTGTCCGTTATTCGATGTTTCCAGGCCGCGCCGAAGCTTTGCGAAGCCGGGAGCGACGGAGGGGGTCAATAGACTCTGGATCTGTTGCCACCGTTTCTAACCCGCAAAACCTAAAATCAACAAATTCCCCAATAAAATCGCAGTTTTTGTCTGAAATCCTTGCTTCGTTTCCTGTTTCCCCGCCTATGGACAAAAAATGTGCGTCACCTCAACTGACCCTGTAAACCGGGTGCCCACCCGGCGCACGATTCTCGAGCAATCATCAAAAAGTTGCCGTATAATGGTAATCGAGGATGAAAAGCCCATGTGTCGCGGTTGCGGAAAGAGTTTGCAAGGGGCAGGGTAAACTGCCGCGACTGCAATCCGTCCAAATCACACAATCTCCCGAGGATTTCTTGGGCAGTCGCAAAATGTGATTTTCGTTACTTCTTGTTTTGGTTGCGGCTTTGCCGCGCTGTGCTCCTTGCGGTTAAAATGCATGCGTGTTGGCAGGTTCACACCCCCCATTGAAAAGGCTCGCCCGGTTACACCTCCTCAAAAGCTCAAATCGCCAATAATCATGCGGGTTTTTCGCATATTTTCGTCGCCGTTTACACGTTTACTCACATATACACACAAAATATGAAACGGGACCGGGGGAGGACGACGATGAGTTGATTCCCCTTTTCCCGGCTTAACCATTCACCACATTGATTGGTTTGCCTGAGAGGAACGCAGCAATGTTTTGGGCGGTGACTGTCATTAATCGGCGGCGGGCTTCGATGGCGGCCCAGGCGATATGCGGAGTGATTGTTACGTTGGGAGCCTGGAGCAATGGATTGTCGGGGGTAATTGGTTCGGTTGAGACGACGTCCAGCGCGGCCCCGGCAAGTCTGCCCTGCTGCAGAGCTGCGGCGAGGTCGCGTTCGTTGATCAATGCTCCGCGCGCGGTATTAACGAGATAAGCGGTTTTTTTCATGCGTCCAAGCAATGTCGCATTGACCATGCCCGTGTTTTCCGGAGTGAGAGGACAATGAAGAGTTACGATATCGGATTCAGCAAACAATGCGGGTATTTCGCGCCATTCGACGGGGTAGGGCGCACGCTGGCCGCGCGAACGGCTATTGGCCAGGACGCGCATCTTAAAGGCCGTGGCCAATTCGCCGACGCGCTGGCCTATGCGGCCAAAGCCGACAATGCCAATGGTACGCCCGGCCAATTCAGAGAGCGGCGTGCGCCAAAAGCAAAAGTCCGCACTCCTGGACCATTCGCCTTGTTTGACGAGTTCACTGTGCAATTGCGGCTGACAGTGGACATTGAGCAGGAAGGCCATGACATATTCCGCGACAAAATCGGTGGCATAAATCGGCACGTTCGACACTGGGATGCCCCGTTCCCGGGCGGCTTGGATATCCACGATATTATAGCCTGTGGCGGTGACGCTGATGAATTTTAAGTTTGGCAGTTGGTTGATGGTCGCGGCTGGAAGCGGTGCTTTGTTGGTGAGGATGATATCGGCATTGCGGGCGCGTTCGACGATTTGTTCCACGGGCGTGCGGTCGAAGCAGGTGAATGCGCCGAGTCTGGCGACATCATCCCAGGGATTGTCGCCGGGGTTTAGGGTATAGCCGTCGAGCGCGGTAATGTTCATAAATGCACGTGAATGATTCAAAGTGAGCCCGAAGCGTGGTGCGCGGTCCGTGTTGCGTCAAGTATCGACGTATCACGATCGCCATCCTGATCCAACACGCAACAAGTAACCGCGCGTTCAGGCCGACCACGCTGCGCTGAAGTTTCGAGCCTATCGTGCCACTGTCCGGGCCGCCTCTTCGCATGCATTACGGCGACGATCCAAATACGGTCCGGTTCATTTAGATAAATAACAGAATACGGAAACTTGCGAGCAAGTGCTCGCTGGGCGCGCGGGTACAATCGGAAGAAGCGGTCGGGTTGTCGTCGGATTTCGGTAATGAGAAGTTCAATTTCGCCATAAAAGCGTCTACCCAGCCCTGGGGCATTGGTTTAGTAATATTCGGCTGCTTTGGCATATTCATCGGCAGCCAGCGGATGAAATGTGTAAGGCTTCACTGCCTTACGATCTTGCGAATGCGGGCGGAAACTTCTTTGCCAGAGACTCCCTGAACTTTTCCGGATTGAATTTCTTCAAGCCGGCGTGTGATCTCGATTCGCCATGCCGCCTCAGCTACTGGATCGCTGATATGGAGGTTTTCGGTCAACCGTCCTGCCAACTCACCAACTTTTTCCGGCGGCCAATTTCGGGCTTCCTCTACGATTTCATCCAGCGTAATTGACATGACATAAGCATATGCGATTTGAGGGGCAAGTTCAAACTGTCAAAAAAGTAGTTAAGGGCAGGATCCGGAAGATGGGTCGCATATTGGATTCGCGGTGGGGGGCCACTGGCCACGAACCAAACCTTTACTGCCCACCCTGACCCTCTCCTCTCCCACCGGTTTGCACCGGGGCCACGATGGGAGCGGAGAGGGAACAGCAGAGCGCGCTCACGCGACGCTCTTATGCAATACAAGCGGCGTCCCTACCGGAGCGATTGTTTCGCTGGATTAATTAGGGTTAGCGGCGTAAAGTATCGACGCAAGGGAGCTTATCCATTTATGCGATGGTCATTTCGCCTGATGTCGGTGGCGGGCATCGGATTGTATATCCATGTCACGTTCTTTATTTTGCTGATTTGGATCGGCGCGATGTATTACCTGCCGCGGCACAGTGGGCCGGATGCACTCTACGGCCTCGCTTTCGTTATCGCGCTTTTTATCATCATCGTCCTTCACGAACTCGGGCATGCGTTGACGGCGCGGCTTTATGGCATCCGCACGCGCGACATCACACTCCTGCCCATCGGAGGTGTCGCCCGGCTGGAACGCATGCCGGAAGATCCGAGGCAGGAATTGGCGGTGGCGCTGGCCGGACCTGCTGTGAATGTCGCTCTCGGGTTCATTTTCTTTGTGGCGCTGGTGGCCATCGGTCAGCCGATTCTTCCAGTGGACCTGGGCGATGTTACCATCATGAGTGCGAACTTTTTGCGGCGCTTGCTTTGGGTGAATGTGATTCTGGCCGGGTTCAATTTGTTGCCGGCTTTTCCGATGGATGGCGGGCGGGTTTTGCGGGCGTTATTGGCAATGAAAATGGATTATATCCATGCGACACACGTCGCCGCGAACGTCGGACAGGCCATGGCAATCATTTTCGGTTTAATCGGGCTGTTTACAAATCCGTTTCTGGTGTTTATCGCGTTATTCGTCTGGATGGGCGCGTCGGCGGAATCGAGCATGGTTCAAATGAAAGCGGGTCTTGGCGGCATTCCGGTGAGCCGCGTGATGATTACGGATTTCAAGACGCTCAAGCCGGAGGAACCATTGGCCCAGGCAGCGGAACATTTGTTGGCCGGATATCAACAGGATTTTCCGGTGGTGGACGGTGATGAAAAGATCCTGGGCCTCCTCACGCGCTCCAGGCTGGTGGACGGTTTGGCCAAAAATGGGCAGAGTACGCCGGTGGGAAATGTCATGGAAACAAATTTCGTGGCGGCGCATCCCTCGGAAATGGCCGATGCAGCGTTCATTCGCCTGCAACATTCGGATTGCCGCTCGATGCCGGTTTTGCGTGACGGCAAATTGCTGGGCATGGTGACGGCGGAGAACGTGGGGGAATTTTTGATGATCCAGGCGGCGTTGCATGGGGAGGCAAGGCCGGGCGGAAGACCGTTCAAAAGCTCCAAATACCAAGCACCAAGCTCCAGAGAAGTTTGAAAGCTCGAACATCCAATTGCCTCCTTTACGCAACGCCCGATAATGCATTTAAATTCCTTTTTTGAGACAGCTTCATTTGCCTCACAAAAATTCGCGCCGATGCTTGTGCCACACCTCACAAACTGACCGATAAGCCGATCATTATCAGGGGCACGCGGAATTTTCTTCACGAAACGAATTTCGCTGATCGTCCCTCCAAGTCGAACGCATGCCGTTCGGTTCGGCTCGGATTCGGCGTATCATTCAGCACAAAGGCTCCGTCGGAAGTCTCCGGATATTTCGCAACACCGTCCACGCCGCCTGTGTTAGCGCCGGTGCTTGAAGCTTGTGATTTCTCTGGCGCTTGGATGTTTGGTCCTTGGAATTTCATATGCGCCATCGGCGTCACGGCGAAAATACCGTGATACTCATCGGGGGCAGATAGATTTCGGCGGAGAAGTTCTGGTTGTGCCATTTGTGTTCGTGCGCGTGGACTTCGCCCCAGTTGCCTTTGTTGCTGCCGCCATAGATGCCGGCGTCGCTGTTGAGCACTTCCCGCCATCGGCCGGGGCGGGGGAGGCCGACACGATAATTTGGCCGCGCCACGGGCGTGAGATTGAGGATGACGGCCATCGGCTCCGAGCCGTCGTTCGTTTGGCGAATAAATGACAGGACGCTGTTTTCGTTGTCCGCGCAGTCGATCCAGTAAAAGCCGCTGTAATCGTAATCGGCCTGCCAGAGCGAGGGGCGCGCGGTGTAGATCGCGTTCAGGTCTTCGACGAATTTCTGGAGGCCGCAATGAAACGGCCCGGAATCGAGGAGCCACCAGTCGAGCTGGCCGTTTTCGTTCCATTCGTTGCTCTGGCCGAATTCGCCGCCCATGAAAAGCAATTTTTTCCCCGGAAAAAACCATTGATAGCCGAGCAACGTCCGGAGGTTCGCGAATTTTTGCCAGTCATCGCCGGGCATCCGCCGGTGCAACGAGCCTTTGCCGTGGACAACTTCATCGTGCGAGAGCGGCAGAATAAAATTTTCGTGATGATGATAGAGCATCGCGAAGGTCAGATCGTTCTGGTGAAATTTCCGGTGGACGGGATCGCGGCTGAAATAATCGAGCGTGTCATGCATCCAGCCCATGTTCCATTTGAAGGAAAAGCCGAGGCCGCCGATATAGGGCGGGCGGGTGACCTGCGGCCAGGCCGTAGATTCCTCGGCGATAGTCATGATGCCGGGATACTCGACATGGATGATGTGGTTGAATTTGCGTAGAAAATCAATGGCATCCAAATTTTCCCGACCGCCGTACGGATTTGGGAGCCACTCGCCTTGCTTGCGTGAGTAGTCCAGATAGAGCATGGAGGCCACGGCATCCACGCGCAGTCCGTCAATGTGAAAGCGATCGCACCAGAAAAGCGCGTTGGCCACGAGGAAATTCGAAACTTCATGGCGGCCATAGTTAAAAATGAGCGTGCCCCAATCCTGGTGCGCGCCGCGCCGCGGATCTTCGTGCTCGAACAACGCCGTGCCGTCGAACCGGGCCAGCGCCCAGTCATCGCGAGGGAAATGCGCCGGCACCCAATCCACAATGACGCCGATGCCCGCTTCGTGCAGGGCATTAACCAGAAATTGAAAATCCTCCGGCGTGCCGTAACGGCTCGTCGGCGCGAAAAATCCGGTTACCTGGTAGCCCCAGGACGGATAAAAGGCGTGCTCGGCCACGGGCAAAAATTCGACGTGGGTAAAACCCATGCGTTTGATGTAAAGCGCGAGCGGCGCGGCCAACTCACGATAGCTCCAGGATTCGGTGGCGGTCTTTTTTTTCCAGGAACCGATGTGGACCTCGTAGATGCTCATCGGCGAGCGCAAGGCGTCGCGCTGGCGGCGTTTGGACATCCAGGCGCCGTCGCTCCATTTGAACTTTTTCGTGTCCCAAACGATCGCGGCATTTTTGGGCGCGACTTCGAAGAAGAAGCCGAACGGGTCCGTGTTCAATTTAATCTTGCCGTGGGCATCGAGGATTTCGAATTTATAATGCCCGCCTTCGCCGACGCCTGGAATGAAGATTTCCCAAACGCCGGATGCGCCGAGGAGACGCATAGGATGGATCCGCCCGTCCCAGTTATTGAAATTCCCTACGACACTGACGCGCCGGGCGTTCGGCGCCCAGACGGCGAAACTGGCGCCCGGCACGCCGTCCATGACCCGCAATTGTGCGCCGAGCTTTTCATAAATTTTCCGTTCGTCCCCTTTGCCGAACAGATACAAGTCCCCTTCGCCGAGCGTCGGGAGAAATGAGAAAGCATCGCGGGTGCGCCGCGTCTGGCCGGCGTGATTGGTGATGACCAGATCATAGGCGTAGACAGTATTGGCGGCTTTGGTGGCGCCTTCAAAAATGTCGGTATTCGGGATGCGTTTGAGCGCAAAGGCGGGTTTGTCTTTTTCGTGAACGGGTTGGACCTCGACTTTGGCGGCGCCGGGCAACAGGGCGCGCGCGACCACGCCTGATTTATCGCCCAGGGCGTGCATCCCCAACAGGGTGTGGGGCGACTGATGTGTTAATTCGACAAGGCTCCTTAATTCTTCATTTGTCAGAATCATGTAATGAGAGTTTAACACGGAGGGCCCAAGGTTCAAGCGACTTACGTTGGCGGCAAAGCCGCGTGCGTTGAAGCGGGCTTGCGCTCGTGCGCATTTGGTGGTACGGACACCGCCCGCGCAGAGCGGGCGGAATATCCGTGGTAGTGCGTCCGACTACAAAGGGTTGCGCCGCTGAACGCGGCGCGGACGGCGCAGCGCGCCGTCCCTACCGTTCCCCGTACGACGCTTCCACCTTGGCCGCGACGTCTTTGTAGCTGCTATCGACCTCGTAAATGAGTTTGAACTGCTCGATGGCCTCGTCCTTTTTGCTCATGCTTTCAAACACGGTGCCCAGGCTATAGGTCATTTCCTTCTTTTCCTCGTCAAATATTTGCTTTTCCTTGATGGCGTTTTGGAGTGTGCGCGCGGCAAAGTCGAGCATTTTCTTCTGCGAATAGCATTTCGCGAGATACGTCATCGCCGCGAGGCGCTTGTGCGGATTTTGCTGCGCCTTTTGAAATTCCTGGATGGCCTCGGTGTATTTGCCGATTTGGTAATAAAGCGCGCCCATATCGTATCGGATGGCCAAATCGGTGGGATACCGTTCGACGCGTTTCTGGCAATCGGACACTTGAAATTCCAGCCTGGCGGCTTTGAGTTGCTCGACCTGCGCGGCGTGGTCGGGGGCAAAGGGGTTGACCTGCTCGATTTGGTGATCGAACTGTTTGACCTTCAATTTGGCGATGGCCGCTTCCAGCGATGGGTCATTACCCATTTCTGAATTTTTCACGCGGTCGTAGAGAGCAAACGCCTGATCAAACTGCTTTTTGTCCGCGTAAAGTTCGGCCAGAGAACGGATGAGTTTTAAATTGTTCGGTTCGTTTTGAAGACGGCCTTCGTATTCCTTGATCAGGCTTTCGGTGCGGTCTTCGGACTTTACGACGCGGTTTTGCTGTTCAAGCAGGACTGCTTCGTCTTTGTTCTTAAGAACGTCGCGGAACGAGCCTTTGCCACTTTCCAGCGCTCCGTAACCCCCTTCGCCAAGGGTTTTGCGCGCGGACATGTCCTTGAGCGCCTGGTTTAAATCGCCGTCGGTGGGATTTTCGCGAATTAAGTCCAACAAATGTTTTTCGCCGAGCTTTGCATCTCCCGCGTCCGCGCAAGCCAGGGCATATTCAATGGCCAGGTTTTTGTCTTTGGGCGAATTTTTGACCAGTGTTTCCAGAGACAACACGGCGGTCTTGGGAAGGTCAAGGGCATTTGCGGCTTCGACAATTATCTTGTGTCCGCCCGAGCTGCTCGGGTCACTGTTGAGAATTTGTTCGGCGATGGCGAGCGCGCCTGCCGGGTCATTGCGCAAGGTGTACTGGCCTTTGGCGACGAGCGGGGACGAGCCCGCGCCGCTCAGCATTTTCTTGAAGAAACCGCCCCCGCCGCCGGCTTTTTTGAACTGCGCCGCGCGGAGAAGCTTGCGGCATTCAAAAAAGCCCGGCTCTTTTTCAAGCACCTGGTTATAAAGCGCAATCGCGTAGTCGTTATTTTCGCGTTGAGCCGCTTCCTGTGCCTTATTGAAAAGCGTTCGCGCCTCGCGCGATATTTCGTTTATGTTTTTCTCGGCCATGATGTTTTGTCGTTTCTAGAAAATCGCCGTTATTTTGTCAGAAATCAACTCTATCCGTATCGGCCCCGGTTATTGGCATTGTGCTGCCTGTCGCAAGGCATGGTCTACCAGGACCAGCGCCGTCATTGCTTCAACCATTGGCACCGCGCGCGGCAGCACACACGGGTCGTGGCGCCCGCGGCCTTTAAGCGTCGTATTTTCGAAATGAACGTCTACTGTATTCTGCGCATGCATGACCGTGGCGACGGGTTTGAAAGCGACGCGAAAGTAAATCGCTTGGCCGTTTGAAATGCCGCCCTGGATTCCGCCCGAAAAGTTTGAGGTCGTAATGACCTTGCCGTCGCGGGCGCGGAACGGGTCGTTGTGTTGGCGTCCGGTGAGCAGGGTCCCGGCAAAGCCGGAGCCAATCTCGAAGCCTTTGGACGCAGGCAAACTCAGCATGGCCCTGGCGAGGTCGGCTTCCAGCTTGTCAAATACCGGCTCGCCCCATCCGGCCGGAACGCCGCGCGCCACGCCTTCAACGACGCCGCCGACGCTGTCGCCGGCCCGCCGCATCTTTTCGACAAGGCGGATCATTTTTTCGGCCACGTTCTTGTCCGGGCAGCGCATGATGTTGGATTCGATTTGAGCGAATTTTACCTTTTCAGGATTCACCTGGGCAACGATGCGCTGGACCTGTTTGACATAGGAGAGAATTTCCACGCCGAAGCGTTCTCGCAGGATCTTTTTTGCGATCGCGCCGGCGGCCACGCGGCCAATTGTTTCACGCGCGCTGGAGCGGCCGCCGCCCTGCCAATTCCGGATTCCGTATTTGGCAAAATAGGTAAAGTCGGCGTGGGAAGGGCGAAATTTCTCCTTCATTTCGCTGTAGGCTTCCGGGCGGGCATCCTCGTTCTTGACCCACATACATATGGGCGTGCCGAGGGTTTGGCCTTCAAACGTGCCGGAGAGAATTTGTACCGCGTCCAGTTCGCGGCGCGGCGACACTATCCGGGATTGGCCCGGACGTCGGCGATCCAGGTCCGGCTGGATGTCTGCCTCTGTAAGCTTTAGCCGCGGCGGGCAGCCGTCCACGACCACCCCGACACCTCCGCCGTGGGATTCGCCCCAGGTGGTAATGCGGAACAAGTGCCCGAAAGTGCTTGCCATCGTGTAATTGTGAAGGAAATAGAGGCGACGGTCAATTGCGTTAGGCTAATCGTGTGGTCCTCAGCCTCGTTTTACGTGGTGCGTGTTGCGTAAAGTATGACAGGACCTTGCTGACCGTTGCTCGACGCATCATGTAATACGGACCACGCTATCCTGCCGGACCATAAATCACACCCATAAAGAGAATGGTTCCATTGGGCTCTTTGATTATCTGGAAGATAGTTACTCTCTCGATGAGTTTCTGGACTGCTTTCCGTCTGTGACTCGCGAAATGGCCTGCCGGATTTTAGAATGTTCTGAATCAGCTTTGCTTGAGCCAACAGGGGCATGAAAATCCTTCTGGATGAATGCGTGCCGTGGCCCATGCATCGATTATTGGCTGGCCACGATTGCCGCACCGCGCAGCAGCAAGGTTGGGGCGGTATCAAAAACGGCCAATTGCTTCAACATGCGGAGGGTAAATTCGACCAGTTCATCACTTCAGATCAAAATTTACGCTACCAGCAAAATCTTTCCGGGCGCAGCATCGCAATTCTAGAACTTTCAACAAATAAACTTCGCAGGATTGAAAGCGCAGCCGACACGATCAGGGCAGCCATTGCCGTAATCAAGCCAGGCGAATTTCGCCAGCTCGAAATTCCGTAATTTTGTCGCGTAATAAATGCGGATTCGGTTCAATCTATTGATTCTATCCAAAACTTCCGCTTCAACGCTTCAAGGATTTCAGTTACGCTCACGCCGTTGCAAATGAATCGCATTGTTGAAAAGTTCAATCAGCTTAAAGAATCAGGCAAAAAAGGCTTTATCGTCTATATCGGCGCAGGAGACCCGGATCTCGCCGCCACGCGCGAGTTGGCTTTGGCTTTCGGCAAAGCTGGCGTAGACGTCCTGGAATTGGGCGTGCCCTTCAGTGATCCGCTGGCCGATGGCCTGGTGAACCAGTTGGCTGCACAACGCGGTCTGGAATCGGGTACGACGCCGCCCAAGGTCCTGGAGACCGTGAAATCCGTTCGGAAGGAATCGCATGTCCCGATCGTCCTCTACATTTATTTCAATCTGATTCACAAAGTTGGAATGGAGGAATTTATCCAGGATGCGGCGCGCGCGGGCGTGGACGGCCTGCTGGTATTGGATTTACCGCCCGAAGAATCCGAAAACTACGAGACCCTCATGAAGAACGCCGGCCTGTGCAATATATATCTGGTTGCGCCTACCACGCCCGAGGATCGGATGGAATTTATTGTGAAACGCGGCAGCGGCTTTATCTATTATGTCTCACGAGAAGGCGTGACGGGAATGCAGAATCAAATTGCCGCGAACCTGGCATCGCAAGTTGCTAAAATCCGCGCGCATACGGACTTGCCGATTGTTGTGGGTTTCGGTGTGTCCAATCCCGACCAGGCAAAACTGGTCGCGCAGAACGCGGACGGCGTGGTGGTGGGCAGCGCCGTGGTAAACCAAATCGCTGAGCATGGGAAAGCAAAAATGCTGGTGAAGCGGACTAGCCAGTTTGTTAAATCGCTTGCGAATGGAATTAAGTCGGTTTGAGAGTTATCCGCAGATTTCGCCAATTTTCGCCGATGAATGATGATGTGAAGTCGGGAAGGGTGCTACACCTGCTACATCGTTGAACTTCAATCGGTTAAGGTGCTACATTGGGTGCTACACAGCCGCTACAGGGGTGCTACATCCTTCGAAATGCGGATTGTGTATCGATGTGTAGGCCGAATAGCGACGCCTGTCACGGCGAGAGGCGTTCCAGTTTCCATGTATTGTCCGCCAGACGGGTGTAGCAGAAACGGTCGTGGAGACGGTTCAGTCGGCCTTGCCAGAATTCGATTCGCCCGGGGTCTAACACAAACCCACCCCAGTTCGAGGGCAGGGGAATGTCTGAGTTCCCGGGAAATTTTGCGGCCATTTCGTCCCATTTTTTTTCCAGCGCGGCGCGGTTTGCGACAACATCGCTTTGGTTCGAAGCCCAGGCTGCCAGGCGGCTGCCGCGCGGACGTGATTTGAAATAACTTTCTGATTCGGCCGCGGGTAGTTTTGAAACGGTCCCGGCCACACAAACCTGGCGTTCGAGTTCCGGCCAGAAAAACGTCAATGCGGCGTTGGGATTTTCGATCAGCTCGCGGCCTTTGCGGCTGGCGTAATTGGTGTAAAAAATGAAACCGCGTTCGTCGACGCCTTTGAGGAGGACGGTTCGGGCGGAGGGTTTGCCTTTTTTGTCGGCGGTGGCCAGGACCATGGCATTGACGTCCACGGGTTGATGCCCCAGGCATGCATGCCAAAGTTTGTAAAGGGCGATGCTGATTTTGCGCCAGCGCGAACCGGCTTGTTCCTCGGCGGCATGAGCGAACCATTCCTGAAATTGCGCAATGGGATCGGCACCCAGGTCCGTGCGCGCCAGGCCACCGGCTGAATAGTTACGCCTGATGTCTGCAAGATTCATTGAACGCGGCTATACGTATTACGTGGCGCGTGATGCGTCAAGTATGACCGGGAGGTTTTCGACAATTCTTGACGTAACACGTAATATGCAACACCCATATCACATGGCGCGGAAGGCGGTTAGTCCGAGAAGTATTACAAAAAGCGCAAAGCCGAGCCGGATGGCGCTGCCGATTTTGATGCGGGCCTCGGTGGCGGTCATCCAATTCAGAAAATCGCGTAATTTCCAGGGTGTAACGGTGAACCAAATTCCGGCTACGACCAGAATATACGCCCAGACCTGAATGACCAGGACCCATGGGCTTTGGCCCAGATGGGGCCGGCCGGTGTCCACCATCGCCTTGGCCAGGAGCAAAAAAACGACGGCCAGACCGCGCACGGCCAAAAAGTCCTGGACGTAGAAGCAGGACAATACTCCAACCGCCGCAAACACGGTCATCATGGCGGGTTTGAACGCGGAAAAATCGGCGACCGGTTCGATATTGACGTTCCAGACGAACCAGGCTGTGCCCAGGAGCATGAGAAAGAACCCGGCAGGCAGGTTGCGAGGGAAACTACGGACTGACGCGGCGAATTTTTTTGGATTGGCGAATGCGTAAAGTTGGGGCAGTCCCAGACCGGCGCCGAGCAGGATTGCCAGAAGCGACAGTTTCATTTTGAATCTGTCAGGAGCCTTTTTCCAGTTTCGCCAGAAGCTCGTCGTTGGTTTTGTGTTTTTTGAGCGCGGCGATGAGGGTTTCCATGGCTTCGACCGGGTTGAGGTCCACCATCATGCGGCGCAGTTTGCGGACGGCTTCGATTTGTTTGGGCGGGAACAGTTTTTCCTCTTTGCGTGTGCCGCTCTTGGGAATATCAATCGCGGGGAAGAGGCGGCGATCGGACAGTTTGCGGTCCAAAATCAATTCCATGTTTCCGGTGCCTTTAAATTCCTGGAAGATAAGTTCGTCCATGCGCGAACCGGTTTCGATGAGCGCGGTTGCGAGAATGGTCAATGAACCGCCGTTCTCAATCTTACGGGCGGAGGCGAACATCTTGCGGGGAATTTCCAGGGCGCGGGCATCCACGCCGCCGGTCATTGTGCGTCCGCTGCCGCCATGGACACTATTGTAGGCGCGGGCAATGCGGGTGAGCGAATCCATGAGGACGAAGACATCTTTGCCACCCTCTACCATGCGCCGGCAACGCTCGATGGTGAAGCGGGAGAGCCGGACGTGCGTTTCGAGATCCATGTCATTCGATGATGCGACGACTTCGGCTTTGACGGAGCGTTGAAAATCGGTGACTTCTTCGGGCCGTTCGTCAATGAGGAGCACCAGGGCGAAGACTTCGGGATGGTTGGCGGTAACTGCGTTGCAGATTTGTTTGAGGATGGTTGTCTTTCCTGTGCGGGGCGGGGCCACGATCAATCCGCGGGTGCCTTTGCCGATGGGCGTGACCAGGTCAATAACCCGGGTCTCGGTCAAATCAGGCTTTGTTTCGAGATTAAATTTTTCGATCGGATCGATGGTGGTGAGGTTCTCAAAGCGGACGGCTTTGGTGTATTCCTCAAAGGACATGTCGTTGACTTTATCAACGGCCTTGAGTTGCGGGCTGGTGCCGCGATGAGGTGGCTGGGTGGGCCCTTCGATAAAGCTGCCCTCGCGCAGAAAACTGCGGCGGATGGTGTCGGGCGTGACGAAGATGTCGCTGGGTTTGGGATGATAATGGTTCTGCGCGGTCCGCAAAAAGCCGAAGCCTTTTTCGGAGATTTCCAGATAACCGGCGCCATAATTGCCGGATTTCTCGCCATTGTTTTCTGCACTGCTCATATCTTGTAGTTTTCGAAGGCGGATACCCTAACTAGTTTTGAATTTTTGAACTTGGGAAGCAATCCCGCCACGAGCGGAATTCTTAAAACCTTCGACTTTTATTAATTACACTTAAATGTGGCCCGACGCAAGTAATATTTTTGATTTTAAAATATGCTTAAAATTGGGCTAAAAACCGCAATTTTAAGCTGTAAGGGGCGCCGGCTGTCTGCCCCTTCGAGTTCAAACCTTTACGGGCAGGGACGCCGCACCGCAGCGTCCCGCCCAATTCAAATCAGGCTCCGACTTCAGCACGGGCTTCGGCGGCGAGGGCGGTACTCAGGTAGCGCTCGCCCGTGGATGGCGCGATGGTCACGATAAGCTTGCCTTTATTCTCAGGGCGTTTGGCCACTTCAATCGCAGCCACGACGTTCGCTCCGGACGAGATGCCGCACAGGATGCCTTCTTCCTTCGCGAGGCGGCGCGCCATGGCGAATGCGTCGTCGTTTGAAACCTGGATGGACTCCGCGATTTGGGGATTACCGGATGAGTCTTTCAGGTGAAGGTTTTGGGGAATAAAGCCGGCACCCAGGCCCTGGATTTTGTGTGGGCCCGGTTTCACGGGTTGGCTATTCAGCGTCTGCCAAATCACTGGTGAATCCTTGGGGTCAACCGTGATAGCGGTAAATGACGGTTTGCGCGGTTTGATTACTTCTACGCAGCCGGTGATGGTGCCACCCGTGCCAACGCCGGCGACAAGAATATCCACCTTGCCATCGGTATCGGCCCAGATTTCCTCCGCCGTGGTTTTTCTGTGGATTTCGACGTTCGCCGGGTTGTTAAACTGCTGAGGAATCCAGGAATTCGGTGTTTCCTTGGCCAGGGATTCGGCGCGGGCGATGGCGCCTTTCATTCCTTCGGCGCCGGGTGTCAGTACCAGTTTTGCGCCGAGCATGGCCAGGAGGGTACGGCGTTCCAGGGACATCGTTTCGGGCATCGTCAGGATCAGCTTATAACCTTTGGCCGCGGCCACAAAGGCGAGGGCAATTCCGGTGTTGCCGCTGGTGGGCTCGATGATGACAGTATCTTTTTTCAGGACGCCGCGTTTTTCCGCGTCCTCAATCATGGCCATCCCAATGCGGTCTTTGACGCTGGAAAGAGGGTTGAAGAACTCGCATTTGAGAAGGATCGTCGCGGGCAAGCCGGCGGTGACTTTGTTCAATTTGACGAGAGGAGTGCGACCGACGGTCTCGACGATATTATTGTAGATGCGGCCCATAATTTTTTGAATAATTTTTGGTTAATGAAAATTGATTAGCTCTCGGCAGTTCCTCGCAAGTCTGTAACGAAAATGGTGAATGTGCAAGATGTTTTTTCGGGGCAAAGGGAGCAAATACCCGCTGACGCACAAGTACGGTCGTGAGCGGCGGGCAAATCGGCCGGAACGGACGAAAGTGGAGGATCGCGTTTTACGCGCGTTCCATGTACTTGCCTGTGCGGGTGTCCACTTTGATTTTTTCGCCAGTCTTGATGAAGAGCGGCGCCTGGACGGTAATACCGGTTTCCAGGATGATCGGCTTTTGGACGTTTCCTGAGGAATCGCCACGGAGGCCTTCTGGCGCGTCAGTCACCGTCAAAACGACGCTGGGCGGGATTTCGACGGAAACGGCCTTTTCTTCGACAAAAGTCACGGTGATTTGGCCGTTTTCGACGAGGTAATTCTTCGCATCACCAACGAGTTCAGCGGCCAGTGTGACGGATTCATAGGATTCAGGGTCGGTGAAGACGTAGTCGGCGCCGTCCTTGTAGCTGAATTCCATTTTTTTGGAGATCATTGGCACCGGCTCGATTCGTTCGGTGGAGCTGAACCGGACGTCGGAAGATTTGCCGGTACGGATGCTGCGGAGGGTGGCTTGCACAAAGGCGCGCAGGTTGCCTGGGGTGCGGTGCTGCATGTCCAGGACCACACAGATGTCGCCATTGTAACTAATTGCCATTCCGCGGCGAAGATCGTTTGCTGTTGCCATAAATTAAAGTCGAATTAATAGGTGTCGCGCTGGAATTGGTCAACGCGAGCCGATGAAAATAACAGAAAACAGGGCGAAGGCAAGGGCGGAATTGGACGAATTGCAATGATCGAAGGAGGGCGAGGGGGAGGCGCGCTCAACAGTTAGATGCGATTCCCGGTTTGGGCGTTTTCTGGCCCGACTGACTTGAAAACATCCCTTGCGGTTGTATGAAGTTCCGACAATGCGAAGGGCTTGGACAGACAGGGCCGTCTTTCGGTTTCCAGAAACTGGCGCATTTGGTCGTTGATAACGTCACCGGTGATGAAAATAATCCGTTGGCAGAATTGGGGATTGGTTCGTCGCAATTGCTCGTAAATCTGTTGGCCGCCAAAGCCAGGCATCTTCCAATCGCAGAACGCCAGGTCGAAATGGCTTTTTTCAAGTTCCCTCAGCGCGGCTTTGCCGTCTTCCACAGTTTCCACCTGGTAGCCCCGCCGCTTCAAGTCGCCTTCGATCAGCGTCAGGATGGGTTTCTCGTCATCGATTACTAACACTCGTTTTCCCTCGCCCTCATGCGGATCAGGTTTTTCCATTTCCGGCGGTGTTTGGATGTCGGAATAGTCGGCGGGCTCTTCGGTTTTCCCGGGGATAGGCAGCTCGATCAGGAAAGTCGCGCCTTTACCGACCTCGCTCATGGGTGTGATCGTGCCTCCCTGTTCCTTGATGTAACCGTAACATAGACTTAAACCCAGGCCGGTGCCCTTGCCGATCTCTTTGGTCGTAAAGAATGGGTCAAAGAGACGCCGCAGATGCTCTTCGGGAATTCCCGGTCCGTCGTCCTGGATGGAAATCCGAATATTCGACATCCCGGTTTCGGTGACAATTTGAATCCGGCCAGCGCGCCCCGTTGCCTGAATGGCCTCCTGCGCGTTGTTGACAATATTGAGCAACACCTGCTGGATTTGGCTGACATCCACCAGCACCATGGGAAGTGCCGGGTCGAGCCGGGTGACCATCTCGATGTTACTGGCGCGCATTGTGTAGCCAACGATCTCCAGGACCATTTCGACCAGGCTGTTGATAGAAACGAGTTTGCGCTCCGATTGTTCCCGGCGGGCAAAACTCAACAGGGACTGGACAATTCGTTTGCAGCGCAACGCTGCTTTAAGGATCGTTTCCGAGTGCTGATGGGTC
The DNA here is from genome assembly GCA_035933915.1 of Verrucomicrobiia bacterium. GTDB lineage: Bacteria > Verrucomicrobiota > Verrucomicrobiia > Limisphaerales > UBA11358 > UBA11358. Next base: position 16,157 of record DASYYL010000092.1, on the reverse strand, counting down.
AATTTATCTGTCGTTGACTGCTTCAGGACCTCCGAGAAACCGACCACCGCCGTCAATGGATTATTCAATTCATGCGCCACGCCAGCGACAAATTTGCCGATAGCCGAAAGCTTTTCGCTCTGGACCAATTGTTCTTGCGTCGACTTCAGCGTCGCCACTGTTTTTTCCAACTGCGTCCGGGATTGCTGGATTTTTTCCGTCATTCCGTTGAAGACCAGCGCCAGTTGGCCGCATTCATCGCGGCTGCGCACGCGGACTCGCCGATCGAGATCGCCGTGTCCAACCGCCTCGGCGCCCTGGCGCAGTTCTGAAAACGGCTCGGTGAGCCGGTTGACCCAATAACATACCGCCCCCACGCATAACAATATGGCGAGCAAACCCATGCCTGCCAGCGTGTGCTGCGTCGTTTGCATCGCTTCCAGCGACTGTTCGCGGGAAATCAATAGCACGTAACCCAGGTTACTGTTGGCGTTCAACGACGGGAACTTTCCAGCGATACAATAGTAATGCACGCCATTCAGCACGATGGACCTCACGTTTGCTGCCCGGTCCCCGCCGTCATCGGCAGGCATCGTTCGCCCGAACGCGCCGGCAAATTGCGGGTTCGCCTCCAATCCCGGCAGCGTCGAAGCGGTGACACGGCCATTGGCCATCAGGGCTACATGGCTTTGCGTGAGATTGCCGAATTCCTGCGCCGCTGCTCCCCCAAGTTCAGACCCAAGAGCCAATACGCCAATCTCTTCATTGTTCAAGTTGTACGCGGGAACGGTGGTGACGTCGTAAAGTTTTCCGCCTACACACACAGTATCCGCCCGTTCATCACCGCGGACGGCCAATTGGAGCGCGGGGGCCGCCGCTGCTTCAAATTCAGCCACTGGAATGCCCGGGTCATTTTTTTCAACATCGATGATTCTTCCGCTGGTGGATGCATAAAACAGAATATCGACATGCTGCATTTCCATGAGATTGCCCAAGGTCTTGTGCAAGTCCTTCGCCTGACCGAATTGGAAGACTTGCCGCCAGAGAGCCTCGTTCGGCAGATTATGAAAGCGCATCAGTAGATCGTTCCGCCGGAAGTCCTGTGAGTAACGGATGACCGCGTTTGCCGTTGCCAGGGTATTGCGAGCGTCCTGTTCCAATTGTTTGGCGATCCGGTGGTCCACGACGTAAAACGTGGCGCCCATCGCTACCGCCATGCAGCCAGCCACCGGCAACAGCACCTTGGCGCGGAAGTTGGAATCGAACAACTCGTACGCGCGAATGACGAGTGATTTAACTGAGTGATAGCTCCGGGCCGCCCGCTCCGCCAGGGCCAGGGAGGCTTTGTTTTGCGGAGGTTTCTTATCCGAAATGGGCGCGATATTTTCCCCGGTCGTTCGCCCGGCCGGTTTTGCTATGGATCTCGTATGCCGATTGATTGAATTGGACAAACGACGAAATGCCGATCTAAAAATCATCCCGGGCGAGAAAAGCATGTTATATGCCGGGGCTTTTTTGAGATTAGAACTTCGATAGTCTGCGCTTTTGGTTGCGGTTGCGCACTCAACTTTAGGATGCATTTCGACTGAACTTGTAATTTTCCCAATAAATATGGGCAACATTAGCGCGGATAGTGAATAACTAGGGCTTGACGGCCACCATATTTTGGGTCATACTGCGGCGCAGCCACAATTAGATGTGGTTTTATGCGTTGTCCAAAATGCGGCTGTCAGGAAGATAAGGTGATTGACTCGCGGGCCTCTCGTGAAGGTGCAACGATACGGCGGCGGCGCGAGTGTGAGAAATGTCATCATCGCTTTACGACCTACGAAGAGGTTGAACATGAGGGGCTTATGGTCATGAAACGGGACGGGCGGCGCGAAGAGTTTTCACGGGACAAGCTCCTTTCGGGTATCAAGAAAGCGTGCCAAAAACGACCGGTGAGCCTGAAGTCGATGGACGACCTGGTGGATCACGTGGTAGCGGCCGTAACGGAAAAATTTGAAAGTGAAGTGTCTGGTGAATTTATTGGAAAAATGGTCATGGATGGATTGCGGGGATTGGATGATGTGGCTTACGTTCGCTTCGCCAGTGTCTATCGCCGTTTTCAGGAAGCGACGGATTTTGTGCAAGAGGTAAAGAAACTCGAATCGGCGAAATGATAGCCTTAAATTCCAACTGCCTGCTGTTTAAATTGGCCAATGGCGAAAGCGTCCCTTGTTCGGCGGAGACGATCTGTGTTGAAATCATCGGAAGTCCCGAATCTCGAATTGACCCAGAAATGCTGCGGCACGCAGCGGCGTCGGTTTTTCATTATTTCAAATACGACCTGGAACGGGAGACTGTGACGGTGGGTGAATTTGCCGGCGCGCTGGAGCGGGTTTTGCGCAACCTTGGATTAACCCTGCATCCCGATGGGCGCCAGCGGGAGATTCTGGAATCGGATTTGAGCATGTTGGCGCGGGAGTCGGGGGTGAGCCTGGAACTTTTGTTCTTTCCGCGATTGCGGGACGAATTGCGATTTCAGCTTCGGCAGTCACCGCGATTGTTGCGGTTTCGAGGGTTGCGCGGCTGCGTGAAACGCCTGACGCGGGCGCGGCGTTGGAGCGCGCGGTGCGAAGCATTGCAGGAACAAATCGTTGAGTACTTGCGGCAATGCCTGAGCGCCGAATCCGTCGATTGCCCCCTCGTGGTGGAATGAGCGGTTGCCGGCACTATGAGCAGGACACTTTTTGAAAAAATCGCCGCCCGGGAGGTCCCCGCCACGATTGTATATGAAGACGAGTTGGTTCTTGGCATACGGGACATCAATCCGCAGGCGCCTACCCATCTTTTAATCTTTCCCAAACGCGTGATACCCCGAATTGCCGAGGCTGGACTCGAGGACGGAAAGGTGCTGGCGCATTTGCTTCTCAAAGCGGCAGTAGTTGCGGAAAACGCAGGTCTAACCAAAGACGGCTATCGTTTAGTGATCAATAATGGGCCGAATGGTGGAGAAACGATTCCGCATTTGCATGTGCATATCCTGGGCGGGAGGTATATGCAATGGCCGCCGGGCTAACGTTAATCTCCAAATTCCAAGTTCCAACATCCAGGGAAACTCCCAGGTTCGAACCTCCATTTTTGCGGGCTTGGTGCTTCCCTGGTGCCTGGAAATTGGGATTTGGTGCTTTAGAAGTTTTTGCTTTCAGCTTTGTGGTGTCCATGGTTGCACAGATTCTGGACGGAACGCTTTCCTGCGTAGGTAATTAGCAAGCCTTTCATTTAAGTTTACATAAATGGGGAATTGGCCTTGTTTATGCTGTGTTGGAGTGCATTCCGGGTTTAGAAACCTTCCGGAAAGTACGCATGAACGGAGCCGCAAAAAAGATACTTTTAGTCGAAGACGAACCGATTGCCAAGTCGCTGTACCAGAACCGGTTGCAGAGTGAGGGTTTTGTTGTTTCAGTGGCAGGCGAGGGTGATGGTGCGCTCAATGAACTTTCCAAAGCCCAGGCGGACCTCGTGGTGCTGGATTTGACACTGCCCAGAATGAAAGGCGAGGAGGCGGTGAAGCAGATCCGCGCCAATGACAGTTTGAAGGCGGCGCCGGTCCTGGTTATTTCGAATGCCTACATGACCGAAATGTCGCAAAAGGCGATGGATTCTGGCGCCACTAGGGGCCTTTTGAAAACTGAATGCACACCCGGAAGGCTGGTTGAGACTGTTCGCGACCTGCTCGGATTTCGTTCCGCTTTTGACCTTAGCAATTCACCTGTTGACGACGAAAAAACGATAGAGGAGTTTTCCAACGCCGCCGAGAGAGCGCTGGCGGATGAGCTAAAACTGAAGGAGACTCGCGAGGAATTTATCCGGAAAGCGCCATCGGACATCGCGCGAATCCGTGAAAATTGCCGTGCTTACGCCAAGGCGGGCGCCACAACCGCGGCTGCTGAGCCGTTGGGGCAATTGTATCAACTGGTACGGTTTTTCGCGACGCGGGCCGGGTTGTCAGGTTGTGTCCCAATTGGGCTGGTGGCCAACGCCTTTGAGGCATTGCTTTTTGATGTTTTGTTCAAGCCATCCAGGGCGACGCCTTCGGTTTCGCAGACATTTGCCCAGGCGGTGGATTGCCTGGAGCGATTGTGCCAGGCCAAGGACGGCGGAGTCCGTGACGTCGTTCCCAGAGCGAAAATATTGGTGGTGGATGATGAGCCGGTTTGCAATCTGGCGATCACCGCGGCGCTCAAACGCGCGCACTTCGAGCCGGTTGCAGTTGAAGATTCCACAAAGGTCGTCCCGATGGCGAGGTCAACGCAGTTTGATATCATCATGTTGGACATCAATATGCCGGGCGTAAACGGCTTTGATTTGTGCAAAAATCTGCGGGCCATGCCGCAATACAAAGAGACGCCGGTGATATTCATTACGGCCAACGCGGATTTCCAAAACCGTGCCCAGAGTATCCTCAGCGGCGGCAACGACCTGATTCCCAAGCCGGTTTCTCCGCTGGAATTGGTTTTAAAGGTCACGATGCGATTGCTGCAGCCGCAAGGTTCGTCCGCTTCAAAAGACATGCCGGCGGCCGGCACCCGGAGCTCTGCGCCGACGCCGAAGGAAGCCGCTCCGGCAGCGCCTATATCGATAGGGGTGAACGTGGAACCAACGGAGACAAAGCCGCTGGCGGTTGAACCACCGCTTTCTGTTGCCGCGAGACAGGCATCTTTTTCGACGGAAATGCTCAAGAAGGCCTGGTCCGCGGAGCGCATCGAGACTCCCGCGACGACAGGAAAACTGCCCGAGACCAATGCCGCCAATGGCGTTGAAATGCACCAACCCGAAGGAAAGGTAGAATTGCCCACAAATGAGACAGGCACCAAAGCGCCGAGCGGGGAAGAGAGCATGAAATTGGATGTGGAGGCCGTTTCGGTTGGCCCGCTCAAGATGGCTGAGGCCGAGAAGCCCAGGCACGTAAATGGCGCTGACAAATCGGACGAGCTTAAAGAATCGAAGATCGAGCTAACCAAGATCGAACTTCCAGCGACTGAACACAAGTCTGAGTTGTCTAAAGTTGATTTTCCCGAAGTTGAACCGGCCAAAGCCGTGGAGCCAACAACTGAACAGCCCAAAGTTGAAGAACCCAAGGTTGAGCTCCCCAAAATTGAAGATCCGGCTCCGGCTCCTGTCCAGGCGCAAGCGGAAGAGCCGCAGGCAGCGCCAACCCCAATTCCACAGCCGAAACTGCAACCGGAGCCGTTGCCATTGGCCGCGCAGGAAGAAAAACCTGCCGAAATTGTGGCAGCCGAAACATCCCTTTCACCAGAGACCAAACCGCAACAAACAAATCCCACTATGGACAACAACAAAAAACCAACTCTCGACGAAGCAGCGCGCGGTGTAGCGCGAATCATCTTCGGAGACGAGAACCTTAATGACATGAACGTGCGTCTGACGCGCATTGCCCTGGAGAAGTACAACGTACCCGGGACGCAAAAGCTCGATGACGTGGCGCGTGGCGTGAGCCAAATCATTTTCGGAGACGACAAAGTGTCCGATATGAATGTTCGCCTCACACGGATCGCGCTGGAGCGTTACAATGTCGCCGACGTTCTCCATCTGAATGGTTCGAACGGCGCGAAGGTCGCGGCCTAAGCGCGCTCGCCCAACGTCAAGCAAGGAGGATCCGTAGGAGCCGCCGTGAGGAGGCTCTGACTGTTTTCTTCGGGCGCCATCCGAGGCCAATCGTTCCTGAAATGATCAAGCTCACGCTTGACGCTCCGCTCATACTTCGTGCGCGGGTTCACTTCCGGGGATTTCCGTGGTGATAATGCGCGCGCCGCGTTTGTAGCCATAATAGGCATAGGCCCAATTGATCAAAACGGCGATGCGATTGCGAAAGCCGACGAGAAAGATCAAATGGACAAACAGCCACATGAGCCAGGCGGCGTAGCCGGAGAGATGGATTTTTCCAAGCCAGGCGACCGCCGCTGAACGGCCAATCGTGGCCATGGTTCCTTTGTCCACATACTTAAATGGCGGATGTGGCGCCTGAGAGCCGAACCTGATTTCCGCCGTGATAATGCCAGCGACGTGCCGGCCCATTTGCATTGCGGCGGGTGAAACGCCCGGAACCGGTTTGCCATCCGCCCCAATGACGAGCGCCATGTCGCCGATGGCGAAAACTTCCGGATGATCCGGCAGGCTTAGGTCTGGATTCACTTTCACGCGGCCAGCTTTGTCCAAGTCCGCGCCGAGCTTTTGTGCGACGGGCACGGCGGCAACTCCTGCGGCCCACAGGATTGTTCCGGCGCAAATGATTTCGCCGTTTTCGAGTTCTACTTCGCCCTCGCGAATGCTTTTGACGCGCGTGGATGCGCGCACATGAACGCCCAGCTTTTCCAATTGCCGCTGCGCGCTTTGGGAGAGATCCGGCGGCAAATGGCCGAGCACTGCGGGGCCGCCTTCGATCAGGATAATTTGCGCCTGAGTGGGATCAATGCACCGGAAATCGCGGCGCAGAACCGTGCGCGCCAATTCGGCAAAAGCGCCGGCCAATTCCACGCCCGTCGGCCCGGCGCCGATAATGACGATGGTCATCAGCTTTGAACGTTGCTCCTTTTCCGCGCCGTTTTCCGCCCGCTCAAAGGCGAGCAGAACTTTGCTGCGAATGCGCCGCGCGTCGGCTATGGTTTTGAGGCCCGGTGCGAATTGTTCCCATTCGGGATGACCGAAATAGCTGTTGCGCGCGCCAAGGGCCAGGACGAGGTAATCGTATTTGAGGGTATTTTGTCGGAGCAAAACCTTGCGTTCGGCCAGGTTGAAATCCACAACGTCGTCCATGAGCACGGTGATATCGCGGCGATCCGCAAGAATGGAACGGATGGGTTGGGCGATCTCCGGCGCGGAAAGACCGGCTGTGGCCACCTGATACAGCAATGGCTGGAACAAATGGTGGTTCATCCGGTCCACCAGAGTTACGCGGGCGTCCACGCTGCTGAAATATTTGCAAAATTCCAGACCGCCAAATCCGCCGCCCAAAACGACAACGTGTTTTTCGTTCACGGGACAATGTTCGCGAGAAACGGGATAATTGCAATGTTAGTCACTTCGTCTTGATATCCCAGGCGTCGCGCAGGCCGTCGCCGATGAAGTTTAATGCAAGGAGGGTTGTGACCAAAACGGCGGCGGGGAGAATAATCAGCCACCAGTAGATGCGGACAGGATTGATTTGGCCTGCGCCTTCGGCAATGAGCGTTCCCCAACTGGCCATGGGCGGCTCAATGCCCATGCCGAGGAAACTCAGAAACGATTCGTAAAGAATTATGGCCGGTATGGTGAGAGCGAGATACGTGATGATCACGCCAAAAGTATTCGGGATGATGTGGCGGGCGAGGATCCAATGCGGGCGCGCGCCAAGGGAACGGCTGGCTTCCACAAAGGCGCGGGTGCGCAGACTCAGGACCTGCCCGCGAACGATTCGGGCCATATTAAGCCAGGAGATTGCGCCCAGACCGACGATCAAGAGTACCACGCGCTCGGCGCCGGCCATGAACGGGGATTCCTCGACGAAATGCACTCGTTTAATCGCTTCACCGACCGTAGTGAGCAGCACAATAACAAAAATGATCGAAGGTTGAGAGTAAAGCACATCGACGACCCGCATCATCACGCTGTCAGTCCGCCCGCCGGTGTAACCGGAAATGGCGCCCCAGAGAACGCCGATGACCAGGCTCACGAGCGTGCCAAAAGCGCCTACGAGCAGTGAGATCTGCGCTCCGTACATGACCCGCGAAAAAACATCGCGCCCGTGAACGTCGGTGCCGAACCAATAGCGTGAATCGGGCGCGAGAAATTGGGCGTCTGTGAGCCGGTCCGGGTCGTGAAGCTGGTCAAAATGCGCGGGCGCGATTTTCAGCACGATCGGCCAGGCAATGATGGCAATAAGCAACAGCGCAATATACCATGCGGAGACGATGCCGAGCCGGTTTCGTTTGAAGCGAATCCACGCGCGGCGTCCGGGCGAAGCGTATTGGTTGTTGCGGGCTTCACTCATACTTTACACGCGGGTCGAGCAGGGTGTAGATGAAGTCCACGAGGAGATTCAATCCGATGAGCAGAAAGGCGTAGAGCAAGGCCAGGCCCACGGTCATGGTATAGTCGCGATTGTTGGAGCTGTTCACCAGGAAAACTCCGATGCCCGGAATTTGAAAAATGGTTTCGACAACAAACGACCCGGTCAGCAAGTCGGCAAGCATCGGACCCGAGTAGGAGACGACCGGAAGAATGGCGATGCGGAGGGCATGCCGAACCAGTAATTCTGTTTCGCCGAGACCTTTGGCGCGCGCCGCCGTGACAAATTCAGATTGCATCGCGCTGAGCATTCCTTCGCGAAAGAGCCGCGCCACTCTTCCTGAAAATGCCAGGCCCAGCGCCACCATGGGCAAAATGGCGTTGAGAGGTGAATTCCAAAGGGCGATCGGAAGGAGCTTGAATTTAATCGAGAAAATCAAAATCAACATCGGCGCAACGACCAGCGCCGGGACGCATACGACGAGAATCGCGAATGAATTGCCCAGGTAATCCTCCCACCGGCCGCGCCGGGCGGCGGCGAAGAAACCAATCGGCAGGCCGGTTCCCATTGCAAAACAAAATGCCAGCCCGCCCAGTGTCATGGAAACAGGCAAGCCCTGCGCGATGATGTCGTTCACCGAATGATTGCGGTATTTAAGGGACGGGCCGAAATCGCCATGCGCCAGGTCGTTGAGATAGCGCAGATACTGTTTCCAGACTGGTTCGTCCAGGTGATATTTGGCCAGGAGGTTGCGCTCGATTTCAGGCGATGCTGGAGCGCGTTCGCGGTCGAAGGGCCCTCCTGGTGCAATATGCATCAGAAAAAAGGCTACCGTGCCAACGACCAGCACGACCGGAATTGCAAAAACAAGCCTGCGCAGAAAATACATCCGCCCCCTATTTATAAGGCAAAAAAAAAATGGAAAAAGGAAAAAATTCCCATCTTGACGCTGTCCGTAGTAGGTTTATTTTCGGGCGCATGAGAACGATTTCAGTTTGGATTTGCCTTGCAACTTTGACCTTTGCGGTTATACCGCGCGCGCCGGCGCAAGACGCCGCCACGCAAGCGCAGCTCGATAAAATCACTGGAGATATCCAGGACGTCAAAGACGAGATGAACTCCCAGGACAAGCGCATTAGCGCCCTTGAGAAGAAAATCAGCGACATGGAGGACAAGATCAACACGCCCGCGGGAAATGATTATGCCAGCGCGGACGATCTTAAGAAGCTGGCTGAGCAGGTCCAGGAAATTGATAAAAAACGGCAGCAGGACAATCAAAAGATTCTGGATGCTTTGGAAAAGCTTGGCAATGGCGGGGGGGGCCATCGGTCCCATGTGGAAAACTCAGTCAATACAAATCCAGCCGGCACGGGCTCAGAAACGAGCGAAAGTGCTCAAGCCTCGAGCAACAGCGGCGGCCCGCAAAACGGTTATGAATACACCATCGCGCCCGGCAACACGCTGGCAGCCATTGCCAAGGCGTATCGGGCTCAGGGTGTTAAAGTGACGGTTGATGAGATTCTCAAGGCGAACCCCGGCTTGGACTCGAAACACCTGGTTGTGGGAAAGAAGATATTTATTCCGGCGGCGCAGTGAGAGTCGTAATCACGAGCCGTTCTTCTGGATGCGTTCCGTGTTGCGTGCGCGGCTCATGGCAGTGTCATAGGTAATAAGACATTTGCAATAGAGATCGTACAGGCAGTTGTCCATCAATATCATTCCATCTTTGCGCGACGTCTGAATCGTATTTTCCATATGATGAAGCTGTCCGTCGCGGATCAAATTTCGGACCGCGTTGTTGGCGATCAATAATTCGTAAGCGAGCACGCGGCGCGTCCGGTCGGCGGCCGGAAGCAGGTCCTGGGAAATGATTCCCTGCAACGCGTTCGCGAGTTGCAGAATGATTTGACGTTGCACGTTGCCCTCAAAAACACCGACAATTCGTTCCAGAGCGTGGGCGGTGTTTGGCGAATGCATTGTGGCCAAGACCAAATGGCCGGTTTCAGCCGCGGTGAGCGCAGTCAGGATTGCCTCATGATCGCGCATTTCTCCGACGACAATGACGTCGGGGTCCTGGCGCAACACGTGGATAAGCGCGCGGTTAAACGAGCGCACGTCGGTCAACACTTCCTGTTGCACGACGATGGCGCGCTTGTTCTGATGGACAAATTCGATTGGGTCCTCGATGGTGACAATCTTACAGCGGCGCTCGCTATTGATGAGATCAACGAGGTAGTTCAGGGTCGTGGTTTTGCCGGCCCCGGTCGGACCGGTAATCAGCACCAGGCCGTTTGGGCGTCGCGCCAACTCATCCAGCTGTGGCGGCAATCCCAGTTCCTCGCGCGAGGCGATGCGGTCGCCGCAAAAGCGAAGACTCAATTCGGGATGGCCGTCGCGCCGATAAAACGTAACGCGAACGCGCCCGGCAACGCTGTGCAGCAGTGAAATGCACAATTCCCAGTCCTGTTCAAACTTCGCGCGTTGTTGCTCGTTTAAGAGACTGTCGGCCATTGCGGTGATGTCCTCCTCGGTCAATGCGTCCTCGTCAGCGAGGATGATTTCGCCATTGACGCGGAAAGCCGGAGGAACGCCGGCGACAAGATGGAGGTCGGATGCGTCTATTTCGTTGACGGAATTGAGGAATTTTTCCAGGCGTTGCATGTCAATGTTTAGAAAATCCCTTGAACCAGCCTCGCAGCCGCGCGAAGAGGCCGACGCGCGAGAGTTGAATGAGCGCGAGTTCAGCCTCGCGGCAATCGGGATTGATTTGCAGCGCGTGGGTGAAGGAAGCTTCGGCGGGATTGAGCAATCCAATAGCTTGCTGGCAGCGTCCCAGTTCAAGCCACAATATGAAATGCGCGGCGTTCCATTCAAGCGCCTGCTGGAGCAAAGTCATGGCCAGCACAAATTGTTCGTAATAAAAGCGGATGCGCGCGGCCAGCAATGCAACGAACCAATCTTTCGGCGCCAGGAGCATGGCTTTATCAAAGCAATAATCCGCCCGCTGCTCTTTGCGCGCCAGCAGGACGTCCCCGCGCGCCAGCCAGATATAAGGCGTATCACCGCGCTCTTCAATGGAGGCGTCTGAAAAGGCCAGGGCAGCCTGCAAGTCACCGCCGCGCGCCAGAGCGACGGCTTTGGCGGCGAGCAATTCCGGCCAGTTCGGAAAACGCTCGAGGGCCTTGTCCGCCCATAATTTTGCCTCGCGATACTCGCCCAGTTCGATGAGCATCCGCACTTGCGCTGTCCAGGCCACAGTGTTTTGAGGATTGAATTCAAGGACTTTGGAATAGGAACGCAGCGCCTGTTCGTAATCTCCGTTTTGAAAGGCCGCCGAAGCCTGAGCGAGGTACCAGGCTTCGTCTTTGGCGAGCGGCTTTTGTTCCTGCTGCCATTGCTCTTCCTCACCGCCTAATTCGAGATTTCCAAATCGGCTCATTGTAAATTTTGTAAATCTTGTTTTCGCCAGAGCCAGTGTTTCAATGGCTTTCCAGCGTATTGTTCTTCTGAAACTTTAGCCAGATTCAACATGACGTCCGAGACGCGGCTTTGGTAGCCATGTCCGCTGACACTATAGCTCGGCCAAATGAACCACTGGTTTGTGCTTACGATGAACGAGCCGCCGGCGGGCATGTACGGCAGGGACGGCCTCCGGACGCCGTTCACCGAAAAGCCTTTGGAAGAGAATTCCACGACATCTCCGGCGACGCCGAGGACAGGACCAAATCCGGTTCCGGAGTGGATTTGGACCCAGGCATCGTCTCCATATTGAGTCGAATAGGATATGTGATAGGCGACCCAATCCCCGCGTTTGACATTGTTCGCGTCTGCCTGCCTCCGCACTACGACCACGTGGCCATTGATCTGCAGCGGCATAAGAAAATGGAATTCGATGAAGTCGCGTATTGGTCCGTACAATAAAAAGCCCAGGGACATCAATACCAGAACTGTAAAAAGAAGCCTGCTTCTGAGTTCCCATACCTGCAGGGCGGGGCCGCAATAATAAACAATGCTGCTGGTATGGGTGGAAACCATTAGACCAAACGCAAAATTCGCGAGCGGGTGCCCGAACCAGGCGATAAACACCAGAAACAACAGTCCACACGCGCTCATAGCCGCGTATCCAAAAATCCGGGGGCCGCGAAGATAGAAGCCCAGCCCGGGAACAAGAAACGTGAGGGCAAGTCCCGGCCATGTCACGCTGGAAGGAAGTCGAATCCGGTCCAGGTAGACGCCCCGGCGCACCGCATCCGTCACATTGAAAAGTCGCGCGTACCACCGCGCCCGCGGCGGATAATATGGCGATGTCACTTTGCTCATACTCTCACGGCGGCAACTGCCGTTTTACAGTTAATGGCGTTGCTCAATGTTGAAGCGCACTACCTCTTCCGGCTCGTAATATTCGCTGGTTCTTTGTTCCGATTGGATTTCACCGACGATTTGCTGAAACATTTTCATGGCCTCAAGGCAGCCCTTTCCCTTGTAGCCTTTCACATGCAACTCGACGTTGCCGTCTTTTCCAATCGTAATGTCAAATTCGTGTTGCGGCATAATTAATTGTCCCAATGTCGGACTTTCAAGTGGATGGAACGGTCTGCATTGGTTTCTTCCTGAATGACGTTAAAGCCACGGGCGCGCATCTCATCCATGAGTTTTTGATAAACATATTGCTGGACGACGGCCTGGCTTAATTCCTGGCCGAGGGACTTGAGTTCCTTCTTGTCATGGCCTTCGCCGGTGACACAGAGGGACGCTTTGCCGCGCGCATCCCGCGAAAAAGTGATGGTGACGCCGTCTTTAGTGACGACGATACGCTGGTCCCGGCCCAACTGATTCGTCACAACTTCACTGTTTTCAATTTCCATTTGGATTTTCCCGGCGGCGTTTTGTGTGGCCAAGGCGCCCTTTTTCAGGTTCGTGGCTTCAGCAGCGACTTGATATCCGAGAGACGTTGCGGCGGCCACGACGGCTGCGCTAAAGGCCGGCCAGGCAGCGATTACGACGGGAGTCAAAATGCAAACACAACTCATGGGCTTTAATATTTTAGGTCTGTATCCGGCCTGCGAGGCGTCAGCGCCTGCCGTTTGGCAGGCCGCTCCACAGCTCTGAATTTTACCGGATTCATTCGGTTCTTAAGTTTTGACCGCGCCTTGAACAATTCATCACGCGATAAATTGGAATATTTTGAGCGCTCTTTTCGAACTGCGCGTCCGATTCGTACCCATCGCCTCCCGAAGAGGACCAGTGCCACCAGAACGAGCGCCGCCAACAGGCAGGCGCAAATGGCCTGATACTCGTTCATCCCAGGATATCCGGTGAGAAAATCCATGAAATCGCTGAACAGCTCACTTGCAGCGGCAAAGAGCGCGATCAGCAGCGGCAATCCAAGAAAAAATATAAGGAGGATGGCCAGGAAAAGTCCGCCGTAACGCTTGTCCTTGTCGTCGTCGTAGATGTTGTTCCAGAACGGGTCCATTTGCGTTATAAATTTAAAATTCCATTCGCCGGACGCCATTTCCCTTGTTCGGGTCGCGCGGGACACTGGCGTTGCGCGCGCGGCCCTCGGCCCAGCTTCGCAACCGGCTGATCTGTTCATCCATCGTCTTGGCCAGCGGCACCGTTTGCGACAGGGACGTTCGGATATTTTCGGTGGCCAGGTCTGACTTAGCGTAAAACGCGTCGTAAAGGGCGCTGTTGACCGCTTCCTCAATTTCCGCGCCGCTAAATTCCGCGCTAGCGTTGGCCAGCGCATCCAGATCGAATTTCGATGGGTCGCGCTTGCGTTTGGCGATGTGGATTTTGAAGATCTCCTTTCGTTCATTCGGAGCGGGCAGGTCCACGAAGAAAATTTCGTCCAGGCGCCCTTTGCGCAGCAATTCCGGCGGCAATTGCGAAATATCGTTGGCTGTGGCGACGACAAATACCGGTGCGGTCTTTTCCGAAAGCCATGTTAAAAAAGTCCCAAACACGCGCGCCGTGGTGCCGCCGTCAGTCGCGCCCGATCCCTGGGAACCCGCAAAAGCCTTGTCAATTTCATCCACCCAGAGGATGGCCGGGGCCACGGATTCAGCGACGGCGATCGCCCGGCGAACGTTTTCCTCGGATGAACCGACCAGGCTGCCAAACATGCGGCCCATGTCGAAGCGCAGCAACGGCAATTGCCATAAATTGGAGACGGATTTGGCGCAGAGGCTCTTGCCGCAGCCCTGCACGCCAAGCATGAGAATGCCTTTTGGAAATGGCAGCCCGAATTCGCGGGCCTCATTCGAAAAGGCCACGGCACGCCTGGCAAGCCAATCCTTTAAAATGGTTAAGCCGCCAACATGGGCAAAGTTTTCGTCAGTGGCGTAATATTCCAGCAGACCGCTCTTGCGGATGATTTGTTGTTTTTCGGCGAAGACTTCGTGCACGTCTTCGGCGCTCAGGCGTTCGGCCTTGACGATGATTTTAGCGAACACGTTTTCGGCTTCGCCCAGCGTCAGCCCCAGCGCCGCCTGCAACAGGCGCTCGCGCCCGGTCTCGTCCAATTCGATGGCTACCTGACGGAACTGTTTCACGTCGGCGATGATTTTGTCGAGCAGCGCCGCCAGGTCATCGTGGGAGGGCAGGGGATGATTTAACAGTGTAATTTCCTTTTCCAATTCCGTGGGAATTTCCACCACGGGCGAAACCAGCACGATGGTTTTGAAACTGTTTTTAAGGTGCAGCGCAATCTCCTTGAGTTTGCGGGTTACCGCAAAATTGTTTTTGGTCAGGAAAGGATGAAAATCCTTGAACATGAAAATGGCGGGTTCGACCTGTTCAATAACCTGGTCGAGCGCCATCAGCGGGTCCTTGGTCGCGGCGTTGCGATGTTTTTGGGATTGGATGGACGTCCCGGCGGGAACGATGCCGGTGCTGTAGCTCCATTCGAAAAGCTTTTTCTGCCGCTTCGAGGCAACGTCCATCAGCATGGTTTGGACGCGCGTCTCCTCGCTGCTCAAAATGTAGAGGATTGGGTATCGCGCTCGAATGAGCATCTCAAGCTCGGTTTGAAAATTCATAACTTTATTCCGATTCTGCGAGCCCGCGGCGCGATGGTGTCACTTTTAGGGTTCAAACTATGCAACAGTCTGGCCATCGGTTGGGTCAGGTCCTGGACTAATATCCGCCCATCGGGCAAAATTAGCAATTCGGTTACAAGGCTGGGCCCTGGTACTTTTGAGCGTTTGATTCGTGTTTTCATAAGCGAATTGTTATTCGACTAAACTAAGCCCGCAAAGTTGCCCGATCCGCAGGGCTTGTTTTGCTTCATTAGCCGAATCTGTTCCCGAGAACTCTTCGTGTCGATGGCTGTGCCACGCCGGCCAGAATCCGGCGCGCAGGTTCACTTTGACGCCTGGGAGATTTTCCGCCAGCCATTCCGCAACGGGTTTCCAGCAGCATTGAAGATGCCCCGGCATCAGCAGGTGGCGCACGATCAGCTCGCTGTGCGTATTGGCCCAAATCAAATTTTCCGTCACGACTTGCGTGTAATCCGCGACTTTCGCCAGGCGCCGGGCGCAACCGTCATTGCCGAACTTAAAATCGGCCACCCATACGTCAAAAATTCCGTCCAGCAATTCCCTGGCCTGCGCGGAACCATGGGCGTTGGTTTTCCAGACCAGGCGCGCCGAATCCGGCAGTAACGATGCCAATTCAAGGGCGGCGTGGAGATGAATCGTGGGTTCGCCGCCCAAAACCATAATTGTCCGGGCGCCGTTATTCACGGCCGCCTCCGCCAGAACGGCCATTTTTCGGGCGTTGAAACTTTGTCCCATTCGTGGGTTCCAGCTTTCTTTCCCAGTGATGCAAAAATCACAACGCAGATCGCATCCGCTCAAGGCAATGGCAAAGGTGGGAATCAATTGCAACTCGTCGGTGACTTCCGATTGCGCGAGGAAAAAGCGCGTATCGGCATTTGCGCGGCAAAGGCCCAATTGGCCCTGGAGCCGGTTTACGCCGCAATGATGGGCGCAAAAATGGCAATCCCCGAGCATGGCTCGGGAGACGGCCGCTCGGTTCCGGGCAATGGCAGAACGGCTGCCGCGTATCGAAGATGTGAGGACATTTTTTTCTAAACAGACCATTTTATACAGATGATCAAAAT
>DASYYL010000171.1:0-20882 GCA_035933915.1 Verrucomicrobiia bacterium | reverse complement strand
ACCGCGCCTCTGCTCTATTCGACCAAAAGACTTTCATTTCCTGTCAGAAATGGCAAAACCGTTCAATTCCCCAATAAAACCCACTTTTGCCTCCAAATTCGGCTTCGTTTCCCGTTTCCATCCCTATACACAAAAAATGTGTCGCACAAGTGTAAAGTGATCATTCAGGATACTATCCCTGCTTCGCAGCAGTATTCCGGCTTGCCACAAGGTCCCCCAATAACCTCGAATCTTTCGGAATTAGGGTAATGGCGGCCTGGCCCTCGATGATGTTCTGCGTTTCGAGCGTTTGAAAGAGGGCGCTGGAGATTTCCGGGTCCTGTGAGATCTTTTGTAGCGCCGCGCCCACGATTTGCGGACGCATGGCCGCCGCTCTGGCAAATTCGATCGACGCCTTCTGTTCGGCTGTGCTCGTGATGATGTTCACCTGGTTCGACCCATCCTGTTTGATAGCGGCCGTGACTTGCCGCAAGCGGTTCACCACCTTTTCCTCGATCTGCTTGATCATCGCCGCGTCGCGAAAATGAACTTTGCGCACGTAAGTCGAGCCGAGGCTGTAACCCCATTCCTGCGATTGCGGCGAAACTTCCGCGCGCACGCTTTGGCTCATGGCGTGCCGGTCTTCCAGCATGTCTGACAGTTTCAAATTGTCCAGGCAATGAACGGTAGAATTCCCGACGTTGGTCGCGAGCGATCCCCGGGGATCGGCATTTTTGAAAAGGTACGAGACGGGATCGCTGATAAACATTTCGTACCACACGCCGATACCCATGGGTGCTCCCTCTTCTGAATTGACCGGTGTGCTCCGGAGATATTCCTGGTCCAGCCGCAAATCCAGCGTATTGCATTTGCCCATGAAATTCACCAGCGGCGCCCGAATCCCCAGTTTAAAGATCAACAGATGCAATCCCGGCTCGTCAATGATCGCAATAACTTTTCCGAACAGCACATACACTTTGCACTCGCGTTCTTCGACGATCGTGTACATGCCAAAGAACCGGGCCAGGCCGAATAAAATCGGGAATAATATAAAAAGTCCGAAAAATGTCGCGCCCAGCGAAATAAAAAACAGCAAAATACTATTCATGGTTCGCCTCCAGGATGACGGTTTTGGCTTCTTTGTATAATTGCAAGCGGACGTTGCGGACGTAGGAGTCGAGCGCGCCCGAGCCGCTCTTCTTGAGGTCCTCCAATTGCTCAGCCAGGGCGATCAGCGGTTGGACTTCGGCCTGCGCCTTGAGTGTTTCGATTTCCACGGCCCGTTTGGATTGCACAATTTTTTGGTCCGCCCCCGCCTGTGCCAGGCTGATATCCGATGAAACCTCGTTATAGGCCGTGTTGATGGCGGCCAATGCCGACTCGACATCTGGTGGCGGATCAATTCCCGTGATCAGCGAGGCGTCCAGCACAATGCCGTACCGCGCCGGCGAGACGGCGCATTCACGGTTCATGTGATCGTTGATGTCACCCAGGTTTTTACGCAAATCGTTGATGGAAATACCCGTGACCGCCGTGGCGGCGACATTATGAACTTCATCGCCGGATTGTGCCGGCGCCTGCGATTCAAAATTCGCAATTCGCTCGCGCAAGACCGAAACGAAATAAGCCATGACGTGGACAATCGGGCGTTTGATACCGAATAAATACGCGTAAAGGTTCCGCTCCGAAACGCGCCAGCGGATTTGTCCTTTCAACCCCGTGTTAAGCTGGTCCTTGGTGACCGCCTCCAGCATGGTTCCATGGTAATTGGCCTCCGGAGATTCCGGATCGTACGCCATATTCATCGTCTGTGTCGCAACGGAAACTTTATAAACCTTTTCCCATGGCCATTTGAAATACGGGCCGCCGGGCTGGATGACCCGCACCTGCGGATACACATAACGCTCCTTTTCTTCGTCGCTCAGCGGCGCGGAAACAGGGTCCTCCAGTGTCGTGGCGGTTCCCACGCGTTCGGCGCGGCCAAAACTGGTTTTCACGGCGCGTTCGCTCTGGTTCACTGTGTAAAGCCCGGCGACCAGGTAACGAACAAGAAACCACGCGATAAAACCCAATACGATACCTGCGAGAATGGCGCTCATAGTTTGTTACGGCTGCGCCGCTTGTAACTGAGCCGGGACAGCGTGGCAAGGAAAATGTTTTTAATCGGCACGGCGCAGGCCGCCGGCAATTAAGAAATTGAATCGTTCAAGCTTTTTTGAGAGCATACGATGGTGTTTTTTCTGAAGCTAACTGGGTATCTTGCGCGGCTGCCGCGGAGTACCCGAAACATATTGCAGACCTGCCTCTATGGTGTGGCTGCGGGCCTGGCAGTCGTGGCGTTTCAATGGCTTATCAATCTTCTCTATAACGCGACGTTTGTCCCGCTGTCATCTCAATCGCATTTGACGTTCGTTTTCGGCAGTTTTGGCGTGATGATGGGGTCCGCCCTTGCGGTCGGCATTCTCTTAAATTCATTCTGTCCGGAAGCAGCCGGCAGCGGGATTCCGCAGGCCAAAGCCGCATTCTGGAAAGATTTCGGCGTGATACCCTGGCGAACCGTTTGGGTCAAATTTATCGCGGGCGTCCTGGCTATTGGCGGTGGTGGCAGCCTGGGACGGGAAGGTCCCAGCATCCACGTCGCCAGCGGTCTGGCTTCCACCCTGGCTGGCCTGACCGGCGAAGCCAAACAAAACCGCCGTCGCGCCACCGCCTCAGGCGCGGCAGTCGGTTTGGCGGCGGCGTTTAACGCGCCGTTAAGCGCGATGGCCTTTGTGTTGGAGGAAATCATCCAGGACCTGAACAGCAACCTGCTCGGCAGTGTTGTGATCGCTGCGGTCATTGGCGCTCTCATTGTTCATGGCCTTATCGGTCGTCAGCCGGCATTTGCCATGCGAACCATCGAAGCTCCCACGTGGCGGGCCTACGCGCTGACGCCCCTCGCCGCGGGGCTTGCCAGCGTGGCCGGCGCATTTTTCCAAAAGGCGACCCTGGATTTGCGGGCGCAACAACGCCGTTGGAGCAAAATCCCCGGGTGGCTCAAGCCGGCTGTTGGCGCTTTCCTGACTTGGGTTATTGGCGCTTTGGTCTTTCTTTTGACGGGCCATTTAGGGGTCTTCAGCCTGGGTTATGGCGATCTTTCAAAGGGATTGGACAATCAACTCGCCTGGGATGGCCATTTGGGCTGGGAACTCGCCGGAATCCTTCTGGTAGCCAAACTATTCGCCACCATCTTCTCTTACGGATTCGGCGGCTGTGGCGGCATTTTTTCGCCAGCACTTTTCTTCGGCGGCATGAGCGGTTTGCTGGTCGCGGGCCTCGCGGGCATGGCCATGCCCATGCCGGGTGACGATTCTATTGCGCTGGCGGTTGTCGGCATGAGCGCCTGTTTAGGCGCCGTGGTGCGAGCTCCGGTTACGGGCATTCTCATCGTGTTCGAAATGACTCACCAATTTTCCCTGGTACCCGTCCTCATGATCGGCGCCCTCATCAGCCAGGCCATCGGTCGCCGCATGGCGCGCGCAAATTTTTATGACGCCGTTCTGGAGCAGGATGGCTACAAGCTCGATAAATTGCTGCCGCCCCGTGATTTGCAGAGTTGGCAAAAGTTGCCGGTCTCGGCTATCGCCAATTTTCAGCCGATCGTTTTGAACGGAACCGATCCAGTGAAAGTGGAAAAAATGCTGAATGAGCACGCTTTCCGGCATTTTCCCGTTGTGCGGGACGGCGAGCCTGTTGGAATCGCGCCGCGTACCGAGTTGGCGGAGGCTCTCGTTGAAAAGAGAATGCCTAAGCTCGCGCCGGCAGTCCGCTGCGAGCCGCGCCAGACAATCCGGGAACTGCAAGCGTTGCTCCTGGAATCGCCCACCGGCATGGCTGTCGTCTGTGACGGCCCGAAGCTGCTGGGCATTGTCACCCTCCACGATTTATTACGGGCGCAAATCAACGCCGCTCAAAACAGTGTTTGACGCCGGAGACCGTCATCTCAATCATACCGGATAAACAGGTCTGTTTGTTCGTACAATATAATGAGTCTGACTTCGCAAAAACGTTCTGATGATTTTTTAAAGATCAGCAGCCAATTCAAGCTTGGCGCGCTCGTGACGGAAGGGTCCCATCCTGTCACCGCCAATTTAAGCGACGTTGCCAGGCGCGATATCGCCGCAGCGTTGAAGCTGCTGTTCGAGGCCGATGGCGATGTGGTTCAAAAATTCCGGGACTTCGTCAAATCGGGCAGGGCGGAAAGCATTCAAAAGTCCGTGTTGGATTCGCTGAAAAAGGGCGGCCGAATTTTTTTCACCGGTTGCGGTTCGACCGGCCGCTTGAGCATTTTGCTGGATTCAGTCTGGCGCGATTTCTGGCGGCGGCAAACGCCTGCCACTCGCGGACCTGCGCCGCCCGACGTCGAAAACCGCACGTTTAGCGTGATGGCTGGCGGCGATTTTGCGCTCATTAAATCCGTCGAAGGATTTGAGGATTTCACAGAGTTCGGCAAGCGCCAGATAGCCGACCTGGCTGTGTCCTCCAAAGACGTCGTTTTTGCGATTACTGAAGGCGGCGAGACGTCGTTTGTGATCGGAACGGCCTGGCAGGGCGTCGAGGCCGGCGCGAAGGTCTATTTCGTTTATAACAATCCCGACGACATCCTGCGGCAACATGTCGAGCGGAGCCGCGAAGTGATTGACGACGCGCGCATTGAAAAAATCAACTTAACGACCGGTCCCATGTCCATCACCGGCTCGACACGAATGCAGGCCACGTCCATCCAACTTTGCGTCATGCTGACGATACTGGAAATGGCGGCGCGCGATTTGACCGGCAGGAGCGATGCGGCGACGGTTCCCGGTCGATTTCTGTCCGCGCTGGAAAGCGCTTATGCCGCCTTGAATTCGGCCGGCCTGCTCAATTCTTTGGCCGGACTCGTCGCGCTCGAAGAAGCGACTTATCGTAGCGGGCACAAAAACAATTATTTCGCCGACCGATTTGGTATCGACGTTCTGACTGACACAACGGAGCGCTCACCGACCTACTGCACGCCGCCCTTTCGTAAATTTGACAATACCACGGCTTCGGAGTCGTGGGCGTTTTTGTTCCTGCCTCAGCCGGAATCGGCGCAGGCATGGGAATCGATCCTGGCGAGATCGCCGCGTTGCGTCGAATGGGGCGAAGCGAACGTGCGCGGCCTGACCGGCGAGGAGACGTTTGCGCGGACCATGGAAACCATCCGCAATATCAGTCGTGCCGAATTGATGCGTTTTAAAATCGGTGCCGACGGGTTGCCTTATCGCGTCTTGAAAAATGGCGATTGCGCCGTAGCCGTGATCTCGGAAGCGGAAATCGATTCGATTGCGCCGCCGAATGGTTTCTTTCGCGCCCGGCTCGATGCGGCGCAACGCGCGGGAGCAAAAACCGCCTGGGTTTATTTCGGAACCTCCGCAATGAACGGCCTGCCTCCTGTCGCGAAATCCGTTTTTGTCCTGGTGCCCGAAACCGGCCTGCTTTTGGATGGAGTGACGCGCGTCATTGTGAAGTTGGTGATGAACGCGCTTTCAACATGCACGATGGTCCGATTGGGCCGCGTCATGGGCAATACGATGATCTGGGTCGTGCCAAGCAATTTGAAATTGATCGATCGTTCGAGCCGCTATATTTCGAAGCTGACCGGTCTCGATTATGGGCGCGCGAACCAGTTATTGTTTGAAGTGATTGAATATGTCGAGCCGCGGATGAAATCGGACCGCGCGTATCCGCCGGTGGTGGGCGTGGCCGTGCTGCGGGCGAAGGAAGGAATGACGAATGAGGAAGCGGAACAGCGGCTGATGACCTTATAATTTTCATTCGACCCGCGGCGTATTCGTTGTTAATTTGCCGAAACTATGTCAACTGACGAAATCCTGCTGGAGGCCGAAGATAAAATGATCAAGACCGAGCAAGTCGTGACCAACGAATTTGCCGGAGTCCGCACCGGCAAGGCGTCGTCCTCGCTCGTTGAAAACGTGATGGTCGAAGTTTATGGCTCCCAAATGCGCGTGCGTGAATTAGCGGGCATCACTACGCCCGAACCGCGCCAGCTCGTCATTCAGCCCTGGGACATTACCTCTCTCCATCCCATTGAGAAAGCCATCCAAAAATCGAACCTCGGCCTCATGCCCGCCGTCCAGGGAAAGATTATCCGAATCGCCTTTCCCGAACTCAGCCAGGAACGTCGCCAGGAATTTGTGAAAATCGTAAAAGGCATGGCGGAAAATGGCCGGGTCGCCGTCCGCCATGTCCGTCGCGACGCGCTTGAGCTTTTAAAAAAAGCCAAGACATCGGGCGGCGTGGGCGAGGAGGAAATCGAGGTCGCGGAAAAAGAAATCCAGAAGCTCACCGACCAATATATCGCGAAAATCGATGCGCACCTCACCGCAAAGGAAAAGGAAATTCTGACGGTGTAGTCGGCAGGTATCCCCTTGACATTCATATTCCAGGCGCCAATACTCATGGAAACTTCAAGGCTCGAACATTCAAATTTGCGGGCTTGGTGCATTGAGTATTCTCTGGTTCTTTGACGTTGCATTTTGAAATTTTTTCGGGCACTTGCCACGCCCATCAATTATGCTACAGATAGAGACATGCCAAATGCCAAAGCCTTTGCCGCGCAAAATCAAAAGTCTCCGCTCGGTCCTCATTCCATCCAACGCCGCGAGCCGGGGTCGCGAGACGTGGAAATCAAGATCCTTTACTGCGGTGTCTGCCATACGGACTTGCACTTCGCTCGTAACGAGTGGGGTGGCACTGCGTACCCGTGCGTTCCAGGGCACGAAATTGTCGGGCGCGTAACCCGCGCCGGCCGCGAAGTCAAAAAATTCAAAGAAGGCGATATCGCGGCCGTCGGCTGCATGGTCGATTCCTGCCGTGAATGTGATAGTTGCAAGGAAGGGCTTGAACAATACTGCGAACGTGTTCCGACATACACCTATAATTCCGAGGACAAAAAGAGCGGGGGAATGACCTATGGCGGCTATTCGGAAAGTGTTGTCGTGGATGAGGACTTTGTATTGCGCGTCCCTCGAAATCTCGATCTGGCCGCCGCCGCGCCGCTCTTGTGCGCCGGGATTACTACCTGGTCGCCGCTTCGCTTTCATAAGGTGGGGAAGGGCCAAAAGGTCGGAGTCGTCGGTTTGGGCGGCTTGGGGCACATGGGCGTCAAGCTGGCCCGGGCATTTGGCGCGCACGTGGTCGTTTTCGGCACTTCTCCCGGAAAAACGCAGGACGCATTGCGGCTGGGGGCGCATGAGGTGGTCATTTCAAAAAATGAGGATGAAATGAAAAAGCAGGCCAGTAGTTTCCGTTTCATTCTCGATACCGTTTCGGCCAAACATGATATCAACGCGTATTTTAATTTATTAAAACGCGACGGTGTTTTGACCCAGGTTGGCGTTCCAGCGCAGCCACTCGAAGTGGGCGTTTTTAACCTGCTCAATCGGCGCACATTCACGGGTTCGATGATTGGGGGCATCCGCGAAACACAGGAAATGCTCGATTTTTGCGGCGAGCACGGCATCCAATCGGACATTGAAATGATTCCCATTCAAAAGATTAACGAAGCCTACGAACGCCTGCTCAAAAGTGACGTAAAATATCGTTTCGTAATCGATATGGAGTCGCTTCAACGTTAAAAAAGCGTTGGAGCGTTGGAGCGTTGACGTAAGCACGGTTGCCTTCCGGGAAATCAGGGATTTGCTTACGCATTTTGCAAAACGCATTCAGGAAATTCGGGCGAACTTTGCAAATTGCGTTCTTTATTGGATTGCCCCGCCGCACCTGGCAGAAATTCTTAAGAATTTCGCATTTCTTCCTCTTGCCGCTCGCTGGCATGTAGAACGCTAAAGTAAAAACCGGAAGGCAAGCGTCTTTCGGGAAATCGCGGGATACTGCGACGGGAAAAAAGACCAACTTTGCCTTCCGATTTAAATTTTACTCAAAACAATTGGAATTATGGCAAAATCTATACGCTTAAATGGAATTGAAGAACAGCTCGACCCATTGGTCGCTCCACTTTCCCGTAGCTCTTTTTGGGAGCATTGGTTTGAGGGTCATCCGGAAGACCAGAGAGCGCAGGCAAATCGCACCCTGGATGAGCACAGTATTTGGGAAAAAGCCGTCAATCTCGAAATTTTGGCCATGGATGACAAAAAGTATTGATTCCGCACCTCGCGTTCCCCCTGCATGAGTGGTGGCGCCGTTGCCGCTTCCGGTTATTCCAACTGCAAATAAACGCGGCTGCCATCCTGACGCAACGATCCTCCAGGGCTCTGCGCGAGAAATAGCCGGCTCGCGTCAACCTGTCCACTGCTTAAGATGTAGCCACGGACCGCTTTCGCCCGGTTCATAGCGAGAGTTTCCAAATCGTTCTCCGAAACCGGAATGATGACAATCAACAACGCTTCCTTCGGGTCCGCTGGCACTGGCAACTTTTGTTGAGACGATGCCGGCGGCGCTGATGGCGTTTTCGATCCTGGGCCCGAGGATTTCGTCAAATACTGGGCTTCCTTGACAGCTTTCACCTCCGGAGACTTTATTTGCGCCGCAATCGCAGCGAGATTTGTGTTGGCGGCGATAATGGCGGGACTGATTCGCCCATCGCGAAGCGCTTCGTCATAGAGTGTTTTTACCAGATAAGAACGCTGTTTCGGAGTAAGCACGATTTCACCGGGCGTCGTCGACTCCTTTTGCGATTTTCGCAGCGATTGCCATTCGCGGGTGCGGAGTTCCTTTTCAAGTGCCATCCGCTGCAGGCCATAGCGGTCGGTTACCGGATCCACGCTTCCGGAAATCTGCAATTGCAGGCCGGGCCGGTTATAGAGCGCCTTTATAACGACGTCCAATTTCTTTCTGGTGGCATCTGTCAGGTCTGCGCTGGCCGGCAGAAAGTCTTCGTGACTCAATTCCTCCCCGCCGCCGCCGCCAAAGGCGGCGCCGATTAAGGAGAACGGCGAAGTCGCGACTTTGGTGAGAATATTGACCAGGGCCCGCTCCACAACCTTCCCGATCCGAAACTTCGGGTCATCCAGGGTGCCCTGAATCGGAACGTTCAGGACAATCTTGCCGTCACGATCTTTCATGATGGCGATCGCCAGGCGCACGGGAAGTTTTGTCGCGGTCGGGCTGTCAACCTTGTCGCCAAACGTGAACTGGTTGAGCGTAATCACATTCTCCGATTGTATTTTTCGTCCTACGATAATGTACTGAAGGTCCACGCTCAGGCCTCCTCGCGCGATCCGGTAACCCGCGAATTTCCCGGAATAAGGACTGGTCGGCAGCAAGTCCATGTTCGTCATGAATATGTTGATCTGGTTTGTGAGCGTGCCGCTAAAGGGATTGATGCTTCCGGTGATGTCCGCCGGGCTGACGCCATCCACGAGCGCATGCAGCCGCAATTGGCCGTGTTGAAGCTCGGTTGAAGAGATTCCGGTAATGCACCCGCCCGCATTCTGAATTTCCATGTGGACCTGCGGCGAGACGGAGCGATCGGTAAAACTGAATTGCGCGTTGGTGATTGCGATCGTGGCAATGGAAACCGGTGGTATTGCGTTAGTCATCGATGGGGCGGAAGCCTTCGCAATAGCGGGGGCGTTGGTCTGCGAGGTTGTATTTGTGCCCGGCGGATGTATCGAGGCGATCAAATTGATGGTACCGTTGGTCTCAATAATAGCCCGGGCCGAAACATTATTCGCCGAGATTTCCCGAATGGACGCGGATGGCGGATTCAACTTCGCGTGAATTCCTGAAACCCGCACCGCATCCCATTTCAACAGGTCTTCGCCCATGAGGCCGTCCACGGCGCGAAAATGGTCCAGCCAGGTATCACCCTGGAAGGTCACTTGCGGCAATTGGTGATGCGACATGTGAAAGCTGACTTCGCCATCCATGCCGGCATCGGCGCTCGGCAAAAGCAGGTTGACCTGGGACTCGAGATAGGGAGCCAGCGTGCTCAGGTCTAATTGGTCCACGGCAAGTCGCACGTCAACAGTGGGAGGAGATAAAAGGGCGGTGACACCGACCTTGATCCTGCCGTTCCGGTTCCAATCCAGCGAAACAGCGGCGGTGATATTGGTATTGGGAATATTGGAAATATTTTTGACATCCACGTTGATGTGGTCCAGGTCGAGTGTCGCCGTCCGGGCCAAGGCGAGGTCCAGGAGATGGCTCCCGCAGTTGGTGAAGTTGACCTCATCGATCACGCCCGTCCACTGGTTTGTCGTCCGGATTAGCGTGGCAACGGCATTGGTTATCGAGTTCAAAAATACCAAGATTCCACCCGGCGCGACTGGTTTGCTGACCTTGGGTTGGGCGATTTCGAGGACGTTGAAGGCTTGATTTATGTCCCGTCGCAAATACAGGTTCGCTTCGGAAATCTTCATGAGTCCAATTTCACCATGATGGGACTGGAGGTCCCCGCTCACGCCTGTTTCGGCAAAGTTGACCAGATCAATGATGTCGTTCGTGCTGCCCTCCTGCGCCAACTTAAAATGGGACATGCCGAATGCCACATTGGTGACCGCCGCGACCTGGTTGGACGGGCCCCATTCAAACCGATAATTGGCGCAAAAACCGGCCTGGCCGCTGCGAATATCAAATTTCGCGATGTCCTCATAGAGAGGCTTGAACTTGTTCATGATGACGTCATAAACCACAGCATTGCCGGCAGAGCGAAGCGGAGTGACGCAAAAAGTTCCGCGCCAGGCGAAATACTCGCCGGCGTCGGTTCGGCCAAAAAGTGTCCCGGAACCTTCAGAGTCGGTCACAGTGCAGATGTTGCTCAACGTCAGGAACACCGGCCCGACAATGCGTTTGAATGGCGTTCGAATTGTGTAGTCCGCCAGACTCAATTTCGCATCGGTCACAACCAGGCGTTTGACACAGACCAGCAGTGGTTTAGAAGGCTTTTGGGGCGCCGCATTAGTCGGGGTCGTGGAAAATTTTTCAACTAGATCGGAGAAATTATACGTATAGTCCTTGTTCATCTGCGCGCGCGCGAACGGGCCGTTGACCTCGACCTTTCCGAGTGTCCAGGCGTGCCGGAAGATGGACGATACTTCGAAGCTAACGTAGACGCTGTCCCATGAAAGCAAAGGCTGGCCATCTTTATCCTGGACGATCAGGCCGCGAATGGTCACCGAGGGAACATATGGATTCACCCTTACCTTTTGGATTGTCACCGTGCGGTCAAGATTCTCGGACAGTACCTTGACCGCAACAGCGCGAATAATAGGAGGCAGGATGAGAAAGCCGACGATTGTGTAGAAAAGGAAAACTCCCAAAATCCATAGTGTGACTTTGCGTTTTCGGGCCGACAACGTTCTCCAATAGTTCGACAGCGTTTTCCAATAATTCATCTTCATGAGTGTATTAGCAAATATCCCAGAATCGGCCCGCCAGTCAATCTCTTGAAATCAATGGAGCCGCCGATCCGTCCTAATCTAATTTTGGACTGCCCATAAGCTGACGGGCGCCCAGGTTTCCGGGTGGGGCTGATGGCCGCAGTTCCAGTTGATGGCAGTTCGTGGCGGATATAAATAATCGCGGCGCATGACCAGGCTGACATGGCCGTCGCAAAAAAGGATGTTGTAGCCTTGGGCGTGAGGCGCGGGAGCTTCGTTGATATTGGCGTAAGACCAGGGAACCACCTTGATGGCACCGGCGATCCCGTTGCTGACAATTTGGGATCGGGCGTCAGGAACGGCGTACATGTCGCCTGGGGAACGGACCTTCCATTCTTTCGTCATTGGCCGTGTTGGAATGAACCCCAACCCCAAATATTGGTAAGCGGATTTCGGGCAGCCCGGCCAGCCGTCGCCGTAACCCGTCCAATTATATGCATAGCTGATGCCCTCGGATTTATCGTGGACCAGGTCCCGGGAAACGATTCCGCGATTGGACAGGTAGGCGGGACAATTCCATTCGGCATTGGTCCAGCTAAATGGGTCATAGGGCAGTAATCGGTCAAAGCATAATAGTGGCGTTCCCTTTTGCGCCAGCGGCGGATACCAACCGTTGTCCTGGACATACATTTGCACGGCGAGCCCGATTTGATACAGGCGGTTTTTGCATGCGCCGCTTTGCGCCTGTTCGCGGCTTCGGAGCAGCGCCGGAAACAGAAGCGCCGCCAAATGACTTTGACGGCTATTGAGTCACGTCTCGGTCGTCGTATCCATCGTCCTCGGAAAGTGCCCAGACCAGAATATTCGTGCCATCTCCATAAAAGCGAGCCGTAACACCGGTTGGCGGCATCGGCGCGGTTGGCACGGTTGTAACCTCGATCGCGGCGGACAAGGGACTCTCATTACTGGATGTATCCAAAGGAAGGAACTTTCGTGCGGTTCGTGTCTTTCGCGGCTTGAAAATTCTGTTGATTCTGCTCATTCTGTACAAGATCAGGCACCTGCTTAATACGCAGGCTCAATACTTGAC
Source organism: Verrucomicrobiia bacterium (assembly GCA_035933915.1). GTDB lineage: Bacteria > Verrucomicrobiota > Verrucomicrobiia > Limisphaerales > UBA11358 > UBA11358. The sequence continues at coordinate 8,450 of DASYYL010000171.1, read as the reverse complement.
GCACCACGTATCACACACCACGATCCTAATCACCATATAAACCTACGATTGTGCCATCCGAAGGATCTGCTAGAGTCACGCCATAAGCCAAAGGAAAAGGAAAAGACAAATACTAGTCCGGGGCTATTACTCGTATATATGAGAACTTCAATGTTTAGAAATGTCCTAACGTTATGGTGCCTCTCACTCTGTGCGGCCCTGCCTTGCGCGAAGGCCGCCGGGCCCGTGGGCGTGGACGGTGGCTGGGTCGTCGCCAATAACGGCGGCCTCAATTTAAGCACTTCACTTTGTTCCAACTATACCGCGGCGGAGGTGGGGGTGCTCCGGATAGAATTTCGGCTTGTCAACGGCTACACGAACTGGAACAGCACTATGCTCGGGTATTACGACTCCGCCATCAACAACGCCCGCGCCGCCGGAATCCAGGTCTGCGGGTTGATTGACTACACATCTCTAAACGGCTCGAAAACAACATGGAACGCCAATGCCAATGAAAGCACCGGCGGAAATGGGGACAATGCCTACGTTGACGCGTTTGCCACCAACGTGGTGAACACCATCGTGCAGCATTTTCACGATCGCATCAAATTATGGGAGATTTGGAACGAACCGAACGTCACCGCCACGTATGTTTATCCTTCGGTTTATAGTTGGATGGTCGCCAAGTCCTGGGAGCAGATTCACCTCTACCTGCAACTCGGCGATTGCACGGTGATCGCGGGAGCGGGAGACACCAATTGGCTCAATTCAGTCTTTCAGGAGGGGAATAGTTCCGCAGTGAATTCATTTCCCCCTGCCAAAAGCACTTATGGAGGTTACCCGATGGATGGATACGCCCAGCACATTTACATTGATGGCTGGGAAGAAGCGCCGGCCGCCGACATTCAAAATTATATCGACCTGTATCATAATACTTACGCCGGCTATGAAGGCAGCGGCACAACCAAGGGGACTTATGTGACCGAGTTCGGGTGGAACGCTTATTATCTCGAGGATTGTTATGGTTATTCATGGAGCCAGGCGATGCAAATCCAGGCGGACGACATGGCCACGACGTTCAATACAATGTTCGTGGGCGGGAGCGGGGAATTCGTGAAATACGCGAGCTGGTACACCTGGCAGGATCAGGCCAACGGCGGCAGTTGCAATAACACCGGCTCTGGCTTCGGTGTGTTGGACGTGAACGGGAACAAGAAGACGGACTATTCGAACTTTCAATTTTGGGAGGCGTATGAAGCGTATTATTCAAACGGCACCATTGATAACAATATCCAGAAATATTTTAGCAGCCACGGCGGCCAGGCGGTCATGGGAAATCCGTACGACAACGGCGGCTCCGCCTTCGTCCATTCCTGGGGCGGCGCGAATGTCCAGGATTACACCGGCGGGACCGGTTCGGACAAAACCGTGTTTGACGGCAGCTACGGTACCAATGAAATCAACGACAATAATGGCTTCCGGAATTTTTATATCGACGCCGGCGGTCCTGGAAAATTTGGCATCCCAAAAAACAACGAGTATGCGATCAGCGGCGGCACTCAGCAGGATTTTGCGAACGGTTCCCTGTCCCAAACCGGCAATGGCATCCGCTGGTCCGGCTCGCTCAACGGCCTCTATGCTCAATACTACAACGGCACCAATTTCAACCTGCATGTCCTGGATAAATTGGATTCCACGGTGAATTTCAATTGGACCAATCCTCCGGTGAACGGTTGCGGAAGGAATTGCTATTCGGTGAATTGGACCGGTTATGTGACGCCCCTCTACTCCCAAACCTACACCTTTTACACGCAAAGCGACGACGGCGTGCGGCTGTGGGTCAATGGCGTCGAGTTGGTCAACGACTGGACCATTCACGGCTCCAAACAGGACAGCGGAACCATCGTGCTCACCGCCGGCCAGAAGTACAGCATTCAAATGCAATATTTCCAGAACTACGGGGGCGCGGTGGCCCAATTGTCGTGGTCGAGTTCCAGCCAGTCAAAACAAATCATTCCCTCCAGCCAACTGTTGCCGTACTAGCAGCCGCTTGAAAATCGTCGGACAGAAGTGACACAAGAATCAGAATGAAATTCTGAACAACGACGTTACAAAGGAACGAAGCGATAACTGATGCGCCGCGTGAGGACACGCGGCCTGCACGTTTTGCTTGGGACCCTGTAGGCCCGGTGTCCTCATCGGGCTCTATACACAAAATGTGCGGGGCGCTGCCAATCCCACTTATCCATCAATCCAATAAAAGAAGCTCTTCCGCAATCTGCACAGCATTGAGCGCCGCACCTTTGAGCAATTGATCTCCGCTCACCCAAAACGCCAGCCCGTTGTCGAAAGCGCAATCCTTTCGGATGCGGCCGACCTCGCAATTGTATTTTTCCGACGTGAACAGCGGCATCGGATACTTTTTATTTTCCGGCTCATCCACCAGATCTAGACCCGGCGCAGTTTTCAGAACGGTCCGCGCCGAATCCACCGAAATCGGTTTCTCAAATTCCGCGTTCACGGCCACCGAATGGGAACGATATACGGGCACGCGCACGCATGTCACACTCGCATGAAAACTCGGATGGTGCATGATCTTGCGGCCCTCGTTCTCCATCTTCATTTCTTCCTTGGTATAACCGCTCGGCAAAAATGAATCTACCTGAGGCAAAACGTTGAATGCGATTTGATGCGGATAAACCTCTTTCGTCACCGGCTGGCCGGAAACTACTTCGCCGACTTGCCGCTTCAATTCCTCAATGGCTTTTGCGCCAGTACCGCTCACGGCCTGGTAGCTCGAGGCAAAAATCCGCTTCACGTTAAACGCCTGGTGCAAGGGATACAGCGCCATCAGGGTCACCGCCGTGGTGCAATTGGGATTGGCGATGATGCCCTTGTGCCGTTTTACATCCGCCGCATTGATTTCGGGAATCACCAGCGGCACTGAGTCATCCATGCGGAACGCGCTGGAATTATCAATGACCACGCAGCCCGCTGCTGCTGCAATCGGGGCGAACTCTTTGGAAATGCTTCCCCCAGCGCTGAATAAGGCGATGTCAATGCCCGCGAACGAATCCCGCGTCAATTCATTCACCGGAACGTCCGTGCCTCGAAAAGTCTGTTTTTTTCCAGTCGAGCGGGCGGACGCGAGCAAAGTTAGTTTGCCCACTGGAAAATTGCGTTTTTCCAATGTTTTAATCATTTCGACGCCGACAGCGCCGGTCGCGCCGACGATCGCCACGCTCGGATTCTTATTCATAAAAAGGGGAACAACTGTAGCAGAGAAGGGCGGTGTGTCAATTGTCCGAACAGTACCGCGCGCGTCTGCCGCGCGAGCGAAGGCTGGTGAGCAAGCGGAAATCAGCCCGCCCGCTCCCTCACGGTCGAGGCTATGTTAAAAGGCCTTCCAGAAAAAATCATTCATATCGCAAGGCCTCAATCGGGTCGAGCTTCGAGGCTTTCCAGGCGGGATAAAAGCCGAACACAATTCCCACGGTGCAGGACACCGCGACAGATGCAACAATCGCGGGTATGGACAGCACGGTTGGCCAGTGCAGGAAATTTGAGATCGCCATAGATACGCCGCGTCCCAGCAAAATTCCCGCGACGCCTCCTGCGAGGCATAGCCCCACGGCCTCGATTAGGAATTGCCGCAGAATGTCGCGCGCCCGGGCGCCAACCGCCATCCGCAAACCAATTTCCCGCGTCCGTTCGGTGACCGATACCAGCATAATATTCATAATGCCCACGCCGCCCACGATGAGTGAAATGAGCGCAACGATCAAAAGCAGGTTGGTCATGACGCGGCTCGTGGCGGCAAACGTTTGCGAAATTTCCGTCCAGTCGCGGACACGAAAATCATCCAGCGCGCCAGGCTCAATGTGATGCCGGTCCCGCAGCACACCCTGGATTTGCCGAATGGCCAGCGGGATATTACGCGGCGAACCGGCGGCGACCCAAATGTCGTCGAGGTCGGCGAAACGCATGAGTTGTGGTGTGTCCGCTGCCTGGTTCGCGGAGACCTGCGGGTATAGAGGCAGTTGCTGGCCGGGATAAACCTGGCTGCTCGTATTTGCCGAGGTTGCCGATCCGGCTACGGGCTGTGTGGCCTGCCGTTCGCCCATGATGCGATATTTCACGGTAGTCAGCGGGGCGAGCAAGAAATCATCCTGGTCAGAGCCCATCACGTTCGCCCCTTTGTGGCTTAATACTCCCAGCACTTTTAAGCCCACACCGCGCAGTCGCACTTCCTTTCCGATGGGAGACTCCGCGCCGAATAGTTTTTCCGCAATCGTCTCGCCAATAAGACAAACCGCCGCCGAACTTCTGACGTCATCCGACGTGAATGGTTCACCTTCAGCCACTGGCCAATTACGAACGATCAAAAAATCCGGAGTCGAGCCCAGGATGCGGCCCGGGTGCCAATTGCGATTGCCCGCGATGACTTGTCCCCACGAATCAACGCTCGGCGCGACGGCTTGCAGCGCACTGCATTCCTGCCGCAATGCCTCAGCGTCGTCGATGGTGATGTCCAGGCTCCCGCCGTGTCCCGTGCTTACTCCGCCCACGGACACGTCAATGGAATCAATTTGAATCACGCTTGCGCCGAGGCTGGAAATGGCCTGTTCCACCGCGCGTGACGAACCGCCGCCGATTTCCATCATCGCAATGACCGCGGCAACACCGATGATGATGCCCAGACAGGTAAGCGCCGAACGCATAACATTGCGGCGGAGCGCTCGAAATGCCATGCGGGCCGTGCGCAAGGCGTGTTTGAGTTGGCTGATGTTATCGTTTTCCGATGTGCCGGGCGGTGGCGGGAAGGCGGCGGCTTCCACCCGGTTGGCACACGCGGCTTGCGCCGGCGGCCCTTCATCTATAATCGCGCCGTCCTTTATCCGGACAATTCGCTGGGCATGGCGGGCGACGTTCTCGTCGTGGGTGACGATGATAACGGTCAGCCCCTCCTCTACGTTCAATCTTTGCAGCATCTGCAAAACTTCATCAGCCGTGCGTGAATCCAGATTGCCGGTGGGTTCATCGGCCAGCAGGAGTTGCGGGCGGTTTATTAGCGCGCGCGCGATAGCCACGCGCTGTTGTTGGCCGCCCGAAAGCGCCGCCGGTTCGTGGTCCATCCGCGAGTCCAGGCCCACTAACCCGAGCAATTTTTCCGCCTGCTGCCGGCTGTCGGTGTCGGAAGGATGCGCCGGTGAATAATCCAACGGCATTCGCGCGTTGTTCAGCGCGCTGGTGCGAGTCAGAAGGTTGAAATTCTGGAAGACAAACCCGATTTTCGTGTTGCGAAGGCCCGCGCGGTCGTCGGGAGAAAGTAGCGAGATTTCTTTTCCCTCGAATTGGTAACTGCCTGAACTGGGTCGGTCGAGAAAACCCAGAATGTTCATCAGTGTGCTCTTGCCGGAGCCACTCGCGCCCACTAGTGCGACCAGGTCGCCCCGGCTGATGGAAAGCGAAACTCCGCGCAGCACCGGAATTTCCAATTCGCCGCGCCAATAGCTCTTGCAAAGGCTTTCCAGCCGGATCAATTCCATGGTTCGGGTTAACGAAAACGGGTTGGAAGGAATGGATTTTTCAGGTCGTTGGCCGAGGCTACGATTTCGCCGATAACCACGTCATCGCCCTCGTGCAGATCAGCAGACATTACGGCAGTGCTTGAGCCGTCGGAAATGCCCGGAGTTACTTCGATCGGCCGGACAAATTCACCGGACCTGACCCAAAGCGTCCGGGGTGAATTACCTCTTTTATCGGACGAGCCGGTGGCTACAGTCTCGTCGGGCGGGTCAATCAGCTTGCTACCCCGCGCATTCGGGGCGACTTCGGCCAGCGACGACGGCGACCAGCGCAATGCCGCGTTTGGCACAATCAGTGCGTTGGTTTCGCGGCTTAACTCGAAGTGCACATTCGCTGTCAAATACGGCAGTAACTGTTTGTCCGGGTTTTCCACATTAATTTCCACCGTATAGAGCACAACATTTTGTGTCATGGTCGCATTGAGGCGCACTTTGCCGACGATGCCCGCGAATTCACGGTCGGGAAAAGCGTCCACGGTGAACGTCACTGGCGCGCCGGGTTTGATGCGGCCCACGTCTGCCTCGTTGACCGCTGCCCAGATTTGCATTTTGGTCAAATCGCGCGCTATGAGGAAAAGGCTCGGCGCGTTTAGACTGGCCACAACAGTCTGGCCAATATTGACCCGGCGGTCGATGATAACTCCGCTGACTGGCGAATCGATGGTGCAAAAATCGACGTTGCGCTGGGCCTTTTCCAAACCGGCCTCAGCCTGCGCGACGCCCGATTTGGCAACGGAAACATTGGCCTTCGCGACTTCATAATTTGCCTTGTCGGTGTCAAAATCCACCTGCGCCATTAGTTTGTTGGCGAATAATTCCTGGGCGCGTTTCCATTCCGCGGCGGCCTGGTCGAGCTTGGCCTGCATCTGTTCGACGTTCGCCTCGGCGCTCAACTGTCCTGCCTTGGCCACAGAGAGATCGGCGGCATAAACCGAATCATCGATCTTCGCGAGCAACGCACCCTGTTCGACCATCGAACCGTAGTCCACAGTCTTACCATCTCTGTCGGTCCCGAAGCTTTTAATGAGACCGTCCACTTGCGCGCCGACGTCGACCACTTCAAGAGGTTCAATCGTACCTGTAGCCCCAATCGTAGCGGCGACTTCTCCGCGTTTGACGGTGACGGTGGTAAAAGACAGTTTGGGGCCGCCATGCGAGTGCCGCCACCAAATGCCGCCGATCAGAACGACAGCGACGATAGCCGCTGCAAATAACGGTTTTTTCTTAAACATTGCGTTATGTTAGATGGATTATCTCGCGCCGTTTAACCCGTGGCAAATGAATGATTTGTCATAAATACCGGCCCGCGATCAATCAATCCCGTCGTTTTGGCCCGGCCGTTGCTGCTTTGGTGATTACTTGTGAGTGATTGTGCATAAATTTCTTTGCTTTATGATTGACCATAACCGTTGAGTATGAGGAAATAATGATTTTATAGTATTCAAATGCCTAAATTTCCAGTCAGATCCGCCAACGGGCACAAAGCCGGAACAACCAAATACGATGCGCATCATAAAGTCCTAACGCAAACCTACGGAGCGTTTGCCGACTTGCGACGGGAACTATCGGATTCAAAAGAAACCGTGGGCGGGCGCGAGGACATCTTGCGCAGCTTCGCCACTTGCCTCGATTCCCAACGTTCATGGCTCCTGTTGGAAGATTATTTTGAAAAGCTCTCTCTTTCCCGAAAAGATTTTCCCGATACCAACTGGTGGCCCCGGCTGTTGAACGCTCAGGGCAATTCGCGCCTCGAGGAACTGGCCTTCCTTTTTTTGCGCGCAAAACGGTCCGTCCCGCCCGAATTGCAGCAACACGCCAGCCTCGAGCACTTCGCCAGGGCGGAGGAAGCCGAGCAGGAGTTGAAGCTGGTCCAGGAACTGGAAAACTGGCTCTCTCCGCCCACCATGCCGCTGCTGGATACTCCGCGCGCCAGCCTTCGCGTCGTTTGTCGTCCTCTGGCCGAAGAAGACGGCTCCCGGCTGCGCCTCGGAGTCCAATTTCTGTTGTCGCGCCCGCGCACCGGCGAAAAGGCACGATCGCTTCACGACCTGATTGACCTCGTCGTCCGCGCCACTCACGAACAGGAGCTGTTTGCGCCCCATGACTGGGAATTTATCCAATGGCTCGCCGCCACTCATCGCAATCGGGCGGACGGCGCGGATACCCTTGTTCTTTCAGATACGGAATTAATGCAATGGCTCGCGCGCTGGGGCCATACCAGTCGCCTCGAATTGTGCGGTTCAACCCAACCGTTGCAGTTTCACGGTCAAGTTATCGCGCTCTCGCCTCATCTGGAAAACGGAGATAAGGAACTGTCTTTCACACATCGGTTCGTCTTGCCCGGCGGTGATTATCACCCGGTCGCAGACGCCAAGTTTTTCAATCAACAGCCGCCGCTGGCGCTGGTTGGTGGCACGTTTTTCTTGTTGCGCAACGCCCCGCCGCCGCGCGTTCTGAAATACCTGGCCAACAAGCCCTCCGTGCCGGTCCGCAAATTGAGCCATCGTCTGCTTCTGCATTTGCGCAAAACGCAGTCGGCAAACGGCGTGGACTGGGAACAGCTTTGTGTTACCCACAAGGCCACGCCGCAATTTGTTTTCGAGCTGCTCGACGAGACCGTTCGCCTGCGCCTTCTCGCCAAAAGCCAGCGCGACCAGAGCGTCTGGTTCTGGACCGGCCAGGAATGGCAGTCCAACGACGTCAAGAAGCGGCCTCACGTCAAGCCTGAAATCCTCGACGATCCCCGCCTGGAACCGGCTACGCGGTGGCTGCGCAAACTGGATTGGTTCACGCCCGAACCCGGCCTGTGGATCGGTGATGCCAACGAAAATTTCCTCAGCCTCCTGGCCGAAGCGTGGGGCACAAAGCCGGCGGATTCCGAAT
>DASYYL010000072.1:0-3618 GCA_035933915.1 Verrucomicrobiia bacterium | reverse complement strand
TCTCGCGGCATGGACCGCGCCCTTTTCAATCCTTCAAGCCCGCCAATGGCGATGTAATCGTCAATTGAATTTAACGGTCTTTCCGGCAGGAGATACGGTTTTCCGTTTCGCGAGGTCTGGCTGGTTTCCATCCGTAGCGCTTCTCCTTTAAGAGCAAAAAAATCAAAGAATGGTACGATAAATTCCGCGGCGCGGAAAAATATCGCATGAGACCGCTGCAATCCTGAATCGTAGCACAGAGGCGCGGCGGACGGGAGCGCCAAAGAAAAAAAGCTGGCGGAGAGTTGCAACGGGAATGCCAGCGCAAACGTCAGATAAAGAGGCGAAAGCTGCCGGTGATTAGCCATTGGAAATGGGATTGTTAGAGCTTTGCGAACATTCCTGAGTGCTTCCCGGTAAAAGCCTAAGATGCCAACACGTGGTATGCAGGTTACCGCAACAGCTGCCGAGGTGAAGGGAATTCGAGGGAATTTCATGCTTACGGAGAAAAATGAGCAGATTGTCTAAATTAGCCACAGTTTTTGCGCTGGCGCTACTTCTGGCGGGATGCACCGAGCACGCCGCTCCGCCGCCAGATGCTCCGGTGGTCCCGGTGATGGCGGCCAGGGCCGTATCCAAGTCAATGCCCATCGAATTGCAGGAAATCGGCACCGGAGAAGCATATTCGACCGTCTCCGTAGAATCCCAGGTTGCCGGCATCGTGAGCGCGGTGCATTACACGCAAGGGCAATTTGTTAAGAAGGGAGACCTGCTGGTCACCCTCGATGGCCGGCCCTTTGTGGCAGCATTGCAATTGGCGCAGGCAAATTTGACCAAAGATGAGGCAAATTTGAAGCTGGCCCAGGTGCAATCAGAGCGCTATCAGCAACTCTACAAATCCGGCATCGTTTCCAAAGAACAGATTGATCAATACACCTCCACGGCCGACGCGGATCAGGCGGCCGTGCAGGCCGATGAAGCGGCGGTGCAAACGGCAAAATTGAATGTTTCGTACTGCTCGATTTATGCGCCCATAGACGGTCGCACCGGCAGCCAGTTGATTTATCCAGGTACGGTGGTGAAGGCCAACGATCTTCCTGTGCTGGTAGTCATCAATCGAATCTCGCCGATTTATGCTGATTTTTCCGTGCCGCAGCAATATCTCGGCCAAATCAAGGCGTACATGTCACGCGGCAAGCTGCCGATTCAGGCGACGCCGGCGGATAATTCCGCTCCGGAATCGGGCTATTTGACTTTCATCAACAACACTGTGGACACCACCACCGGCACGATCCAATTGAAGGGTACGTTTGCGAATCACGACTTACGTTTGTGGCCCGGCGAATTTGTCACCGTGGTTTTGCGCCTGGCCGAGCAGCAAAATGCCATTGTCGTTCCTTCGCAAGCGGTGCAAACTGGGCAGCAGGGCGACTACATCTTCGTCATCAAACCCGATATGACCGTTGAGTCGCGCACCGTGAAGGTCTCCCGCACGATAAACGGAGAATCAGTAATCGCGGAAGGAATCAAGCCCGGCGATTTGGTTGTTACCGATGGACAGATACGTCTGGTTCCCGGCATAAAAGTCCAGATTAAAACAAGCTTGTAGGTAGAAGCAGGAACGAAATGCAAATCGCCGAAGGATTCATCAAACGCCCGGTAATGACCAGCCTTCTGATGCTGGCCATTTTGATTTTTGGAATTGTGGCTTACCGCAATCTCGCGGTCAGCGATTTGCCTAACGTCGACTTCCCAACGATTTCCGTGAACGCGAGCCTGCCGGGTGCCAGTCCCGAGACCATGGCCTCGGCCATCGCTACGCCTCTTGAAAAACAATTCACGACCATTGCTGGACTGGACTCGATGAGCTCGACCAGTTCTCTGGGCAGCACTTCCATCACGTTGCAATTCGATTTGAGCCGCAACATTGACGGAGCCGCTCAAGACGTGCAAGCCGCCATCACCGCCGCCCGAAATCAGCTTCCGCCCAACATGCCCTCGCCCCCTACCTTCCGCAAAGTCAACCCGGCGGATTCGCCCATCTTCTTTTTGGCCCTGACTTCGCCCAGCCTTCCGCTTTCCGAAGTAGATGAATATGCGGAAACTCTGCTCGGCGAGCAGATCTCGATGGTCAACGGCGTCGCGCAAGTGTCGGTGTTCGGCTCGATGAAGTATGCAGTACGAATAGATCTGGACCCGAAGGAAATGGCCAGCCGGCAGATCGGCATTGATCAGGTCACGCAAGCGGTTCAGAACGCCAACGTCAACATGCCAACGGGAACGCTCTATGGTGCACACCGCGCGTTCACTGTGGAAGCGAACGGGCAGCTCGAAGACGCCGCAAAGTTCCGTTCACTTATTGTTGCTTTTCGCAATGGCGCGCCCGTGCGCTTGGACGAGCTCGGCAAGGTCTATGACGGCGTGCAGGACACAAGACTGGCGAACTGGATTAATACGGTTCCGGGAGTCGTTCTGGCAATCCAGAAGCAGCCGGGAACAAACACGATCGACATTGTCAAGGCCATCAGAAAACTCCTGCCGGGCTTCCGCGCCATCATGCCGCCGGCGATGATATTGACCATTGAACACGACAAGTCCATATCGATTCAGAATTCCGTGAACGACGTGAAGTTCAGTTTGTTTCTGGCGATGATTCTCGTGGTGCTGGTGATTTTCCTGTTTCTGCGGAACGCTTCCGCGACGATCATCCCAAGCATGGCGCTGCCCATGTCCATCATCGGCACCTTTGCCGTGATGTACCTGCTCGGGTACACGGTGGATAACTTATCGCTCCTCGCCCTGACGCTTTCGGTTGGCTTCGTCGTGGACGACGCTATTGTCATGCTCGAAAACATCGTGCGCCACATGGAGCACGGAGAAGGCGTCCGCGAAGCCTCCCTGCGCGGCTCGCGCGAAATCGGCTTCACGATTTTGTCCATGACGCTTTCGCTCGCCGCGGTTTTCCTCCCGGTCTTTTTCATGTCCGGAATTTTGGGCCGCTTGCTGCACGAATTTGCCGTGGTCATCATTTCCGCGATTCTCGTTTCCGGATTTGTCTCTTTGAGCCTCACGCCTATGCTCTGCAGCCGTTTCCTGCGCCCGCATCTCGGCGAAAAACATGGCCGTATGTACAACGCGTTCGAACGGTTCTTCACGCGCACGCTGCGCGGGTACGAAGTTTCGCTGCACTGGGCCATGCGCCACCGCCTGATAGTCATGGGAGTCGGTGCGCTGCTTTTGTTCGCGACCGCCTGGCAATTCTATGTGATCCCGAAAGGGTTTTTACCGGAGGAAGACCAATCGGAAGTGTCCGGTTCTGTCGAGGCGAATCAAGGGATCTCGTTTGATGCAATGAAGGCGCATATGGAGGCGGTGAATAAAATTGTCTGGGCCGACACGAACACCATGCAGTTTTTTTCCAGCATCAGCGCCAGCGGCGGTTTTGGCGGGGGCGGGCTCAACAATGGCAGGTTTTTCGATCACCTGAAGGATCGCCCAGACAGGCCATGGACCAAGAGTCCTACCTGGGACGGATGGGAAGCGAAATATGGCAAAAACGCGGTAATTCATCCCATTTTAGCTGCAATTCGCCCGCTTTTTGAGCATCACATGACTATCTCCGACATTATTCAGGAGATG
>DASYYL010000263.1:0-5154 GCA_035933915.1 Verrucomicrobiia bacterium | reverse complement strand
GACCAGCATTGAAATTAAGATTCCGGCAGCTATCACAGCCTTGCCATTGGCTATTGGCGAAAAAGTCGTGCTGGCGCACATCGCCAAATGTCCCGGCTGCTCCAATGCCCGGCTGGCCGAACTGATCGGTGGCACGTGCCGGGGAGTTGAAAACCTACTACGCCGCCTGCGCCAGCGGGGTTACATCGAGCAATTTGGCAAAGGCCGTGCGCGTTGGCATCAGTTGCTGTTTTCAGTGGAACACCACATTTTATGTGGCGATGACGAAGTTGCTGTGTCAGTTGTGAAATCCCACAATTCAGGTGGGGACCAGCCGGGTGGTGTGGTCAGTGTCCAACCACAGGGCGATGTTCCGGCCCTTAAACGGGAACTGTCATGGGAAGAAGACCTTGACCAGACATTGGCCATGATCCACGAGCTGTGTGTCTATCAGGACCCATTCCCTGAAACAATCATCAATCTTTACGGCAGAGCATTAAAACGCTTGGTGGACGAAGCGCCGGAATGTCCGGCCAAAGATGCTATGGTCCGGGAATTGACCGTGCGGCGGGACGCTTTCGTTGCGATTTCATTCGCACAGCATCTGCCCAAGAAGTACCACCGTCAGGCCGCCCAGTTGATCCACAACGCCGCGCCGGAAGTGCTGGCGCAGTTCCGGCAGCGGGTGGAAGCCGGTCAACTGGATCATCATGCTCCATTGATGCTCACTGCTTTGGCGGATGATATTGACGTGGAAGTTGATTAAAACCAACCGTCCCCAAGGTTGTGCCGCCACTGGATGGCCAATCGGACCAGGGCAGTTCCGGGCAGCAACCGGGAGATGGGATTTTATCCCTGGCTTTACCCCTTGGCACTGCGCCAGAGCCACTTTGTTTGGACTTGGGAAGCCAGACAGCGGTCCTGATTTCACCCGTGTTGAAGTATCCCAATGTGTAAGTTTGGCATACGCGCTGTTGCACCTGCTTTTTGTCGTAAAACAAAATCGTTCCTGAACGATTTTAGCGCGTTATCGGAATTCGGGGGTTGCCCGTTGTGCAGCCGGGTTACCCTGCCTGCCGTCCATAGATGGAACCGGGCCGAAGTGACGCAGGAGCACTTCGACCCGGCCTGGGCTTGGGTGTGATAACTGCTATCGGGATCAATTTGCGGGATGGAGAAGGTCTGTAAACAAAAAATTATTCACCGAGACAGAAAACTGGAGTGGTTCTATTTGGCCACAAGACCAACCCCAAATCTGTAGCCTGATCTGCGATGGTACCCGGATATTCTTGGTCAGTTCGAGGTAATCGCCGCCGCTGAGACGCTTTGAATAAATCTTTTCAGCCGCTTGCCCGCACTGGGAACGCCATTGACTTCCATGTTCAGGTCCTCGGCCTGTCCTTCCACGACGCCATGCGCCAGATCACCGGAACATAATCTGACTACTGGCGTTGCAACCTTATGATGCCAGTTCAGCCAAAAGCCGGTGCAGCGCGGTTATCTGGCACTCTTAATTTCCACTTCCTTGTTTACGTCAACCGTTTGGCCGTTGGCTAAAACCACACGGCTAAAGGAGATTTTCGCCGTCAAGTTCGTCGTCGTGAATGGCTGCGGACTCGTCACCACAAAGTTGAATGTCGCCGTCTTTTTCGGCTCCAAAGCGGGCCGCTCTTTCATGCCGCCGATCACCCACTTTGTGGACTGGCCTACCATCCGACCTTGTTCATCCAGCACGAAACACACGGCACGCGCTGATTCCACCTTGTCGGCCAGTTCGTTTTTCATCGTCAGTTTCACCACGGCTTTTTGGCCAGTGACCTTTACCGGCAAAACTGTGACGGCAAGTTGCGCCTGTGCTGTGCCGACTGAAATTGCAGCGGCAAAAATCAAAATCCGAGAAATGTGTTTCATAAATGTTTAGTGATGGTTAAAAGGACCAACCAAATTTGACGCCCACTCGGTACGACTTGCTTTCCGGCTGGTAGATTAGGACGCTTCCTGCCGGTTCGGTGGGGGATTTGGCAAACCAATAGCTGTCAAAAAAGGCAACCGCTGACAGACGCCTGGTGAATTGGTAGCCCGCCTCGACATAAAGGCTCGGCTCCACGCCCGGATGCAGGGTGACAGTGCCTCCGCCTACGTTGCTCGCATCCACCGTCTCCACGGTATAAACCGGCACTTTCACGCCCAATGTGCCTATCCAACCTTTCTCCACAGGGCACAGTTCCAATCCGGCCTTGAAGTAAATGGGGAGCCAATTCTCGTCACTGCCTCCCGGACCATTGAGGCTGCGCTCCCAGTCTTCCACGCCAGCGCCTCCCATGAGGTCCACATATTGATCCTCGGTCCAACTCCAGCGATAACCGTAACGTAATTCCCCAAAGCCACCGTAATAATCGGTGGTGGTGCTGACAGGAGTTCCGGCAAAGGTCTGACCATCGTAGTGCACCGAGCCATAATAAAACTTGACGCGGGCGGCCCAAAGCCAGCCCTCGTCCTGGGGTTGTTTGTAGGACAATTCCGCACCGTACCGGGGACCGCTTTCATGGATCGTGATGCCATTGGCACTTTCCTGCCAATAATAATATTCGGGCGCGAATCCGAGATTGAATTGGGCCATGGCGGAACTGCCGGACAAAATGAGTGCTATGCCAGCCAGAGCGCCGATGTTGTATTGGTTTTTCACGGGTTTATTTCTTTCTGTTCAATGTTAGGTTTCGCTGCACCAGTCACTGTGGAAAACATTTTCTCGTCTGCCTGTTTGCGCCCAGGCAGATAAAAGTCCGTGGCTTATTTGGTTGCCTCGTTCACAATTACGTCACGCTGCACGTCGGCCAGCTTCCCGCCGTTCAGCACGACTCGACTAAAGGAGATTTTCGCCGTCAGGTTCGTGGTCGTCCACGGCTGCGGACTGCTCACTACAAAGCTGAATGTTGTTTCGCTCTTTGGTGCCAGTGGTGGCCGGTTTTTCATGCCGCCAATCACCCATTTGGTGGACTGGCCAACCATCCGGCCTTGCTCATCCAACAGGAACACCACGGCACGGGCTGACTCCACTTTGTCGGTCAGGTTGTTTCTCATCTTTAGCTGCACCACCGCCTTTTGCCCGACCACTTTCGGCGGCGTGACTGTCACCGCGAGCTGCGCCGACGCGAAGAAGGGGTGAAACAGTATAGCAATTAGGAAAAAGTATTTCACTGGCCAAACTGTGTATGCTTAACAGCAAATACAAGTGAATTTATAGTTATCCAAATCCAAGGTGTGCCATTTAATGCGATGCCAGCGATGGCATATCCCAAGATTCCTTTTGTTCCATAACGCCGAATTCCAAACAGGGAAATTATTCCTAAAATAAAGCCATACATCGTAAAAAGGGTAAAGATGAAGATTGTAATCCACAATGTTATCTCCAGTGCAACAGCAGAGGGATGGAAACCATTTATTATTTCATTTACAGCCGCTACAATAAAAACAAGCCCACAAGCGAAAAAGAACCCCAAAAAACTAAATTTCGCCGCTCGAAAGGCGAATGGCTTTTTGCCGGGAATCAGAGCAGTCGGTGCTGCCGACGGAATGACTGGCGGCTTGTCTGTAAATTCTGGTTGATTTTTCATGACGCGACTTGATTCATGCCTGCTTGTGCTATTGAGTAGTTGGGTCTCGCAAAATGCGGTCTAAGAAAAAGGCGCACGTTTTGTCTTTGGAATCAAACGTTCGATTACCGGCTCGCGTGCCGCGTTCGCTAAAAAAGACAAACCATTTCGCATTCCTTTGTTGCGTCAAGACGTATCTCTCATTTGGGAGGCCATTACCGAAATAGTAAGCATCGGGATCAACCTCGTTGGCATCCAATTCTTTCTTTAATTGTTCTCGGTTCCTGCTCTTAATAATCAGCCCGATTCACTTCCGCATTTTGCGGATTTTTTCATGGTGCGGAGCGATAAGCCTGTTCAGCTAACAGCAGTGCTTCACCAAGTTTAGCATCAACCGGCCACGAATCCGCAACCATGTGCCCCATTCCAACCAATCGTTGGTCTTTTGGCGGTAAAGAACCACTCTCAAGCTGAGTAATCATTCGAGTCAATTGCTGCTTTGAATTTTCAAGCTGGCCATGCGTTCCGATAGTTCCAAGCCCGCGCTTGTGACGATCAATTTCTTCATTCAGCAAGACCATTGCGCGACGAGAAAGTGCGAGTGCTTTTGGTGTATTATTCATGGTGCAATCAAATCCTGCCTAGGATTTAGAACAAATTTTTGCCATTGTCCACCTTCCAACCCGATGCCCTGCGAGGCAGCGCGCCCTTCAATGATAATAGCATTGGGGCGAATTTGCCATTGAGCTAATCCAGACATTTGATTCCATGTCGGTGAAAGCGCTAATGATTGTCGAGAGGCAGGAAACGTTTCAAAGAGGAACCGTCCTTGTGGCAATGCTGTGATGTTGTCAAAATATCGCATACCATATTCTGAAGTTCCCGCCGCCCTAACACCGACTGTGCCTGGTTCAAATGACTGTAACCATTCTAGTCGTTGGGCACGCGGAACACCAATTGTGCGGAGATATTGCGATGCTTGCTGAATTCCAGAGTATGGATTAGGCAATTCTTTTAAGGTAAGGCTCGCTGCATTTTCCGGGATTAACGCCAGCGGCTGCGGTGGAGCGACAATCAGCCGGGTTGAATTATTCATCACGCCGTTTTGAACGGCTGCCGTCTCCGTCGCCTGAATGCTTTCCCTTGTGACAACGGGAACAACGCTCCGCGTCACCGCTGTTTCAAAAGTTCCCGCCCGTCCCGCTAAAGATTCTGGAGCAACAAAAACTGTTGCTGCCGTGGCCAGTTTGGCTGTTGGTGTATTTGGATTGTAATATCCCTGTCTGGCATACGGCGACATCTCGTTTTGATATTGCAGTGCGGAGGCGCCAAAACCGGGGTCGCCAGTCGCCAGATAGGCTCCCTGATTCAACAGGTAGCCGCCACCGGTAAATATATTGAAAGCCTGGTCAACCAGCCAGCCAGCGCCTGCATTCAAATTTCGCCACTGCGCCTTGCCAAACCGTCCCGATGGGTCGAAATAATTGACGGGGTCATCACCGGCGAAGTCATACAATGACACGCTGGCGTCATGGCCGAGTGGATCGGCGCTCAACCATCTTCCTGAAACTGGATCGAAATA
>DASYYL010000259.1:0-6287 GCA_035933915.1 Verrucomicrobiia bacterium | reverse complement strand
AGCCGGAATCGAAGGCATTCGTTACCGGCAAATCGAACCCATACCAGGAACCCGCGAAATAGACGTTGTTGTTGAAGTCCACTCCAACCGCCCGGCTGACATCCCCGTACCCGCCGCCGAAGTATGTGGAGTAAATCAGATTGCCCGACGGATCGAGCTTCGAGACAAATGGAGTCGTGTAGGAACCAGGATTGTAAACATTATTGGTGCGTTGATAGGCATTCACAACCGGAAAATTGGTCGAATACGTCCAGCCGGTGACGTAAGCGTTCGCCTCGCGGTCCACGGCGACCGCTCCGCCAAGATGCGCGAGGACATCGCTTTGATTTGCCACCGGGTCAATGTCGGTGCCGGGACCATTGTCCTCCGAATCGTTGCCGCCTAAGTAGGTCGAATAAACGAGGGCGCTGCCGGCGGAATTGAGCTTTGCGACGAACGCGTCCCCGTTGCCGCCATAGGCTGGTTGGGCCGCATTGGCCGTGGGAAAGTTCGTGGATTGAGTATAGCCAGTGATGACAGGGCTGTCGTTGGTGTCCAGTGTAATGCCCGCGACGGCGTCAAAACCGTTGCCACCGAGATAAGTGGAAAACGCGAGCGCGTCTCCGCCGGGGCGCAGTTCCGTCACAAATCCGTCGTAGCCTCCACCATTTGTCGGCTGCAACGCACTGTGGGTCGGGAAATTGGTGGCACTGGTATAGCCGGCCACAAAAATGTTTCCGTAGATATCCACGGCGACGCCCTGACCGGATTGAATGCCGCTGCCGCCCAGAAACGTCGAGAACACCAACATGCCATTCGTATTGAATTCGGATATGAAAACATCTTGCGAGCCGGTGAAATTTGTTTGATATGCGCTGGCGATCGGAAAGTTTGGTGCCATCGTGTTGCCCGTCGTATAGACGTCATGGTTGGTGTCCAGCGCGATGCCCAGGCCCTGGCTTGGTCCGCCGTTGCCGCCAAAAGTGAAGGAGTATGCCAGAACCGGGTCAATGACCAGCGGCCTGGCATTGTCGTAGTGACCTACTTGAAATCCCACCCTACCGCCGGAGCACAGAACGAAATTCGCCGGGACAACCGTTCGCGAGCCTCCAAATTCCTGGTAGGCAACCGGTTTGCGCAAATGCACGTTCCATTCCGGCGATGGCAGCAGCAAATTGCCCTCCGGCTCGATGCTCATGTTCCCGGCCCCGCTAAATTCCAACGCTATCCGATGCGGGTCCGCTCCTGGTTGTACGACAAAGTCGCATTCCAATTGTTGATGATTGCCATGGTAAATGAGATCAACGCCGGGATAAATCTCCCTGTATTTGACCTGGGCGAAGACGGGAACGTTTGCATGCCAGTCGGCGGGATTATTGCCGATAAAATAGTTGACACGGCCAGGCAACGCGTTGACACCTGCCAACTCCGGCTTTGGATTTGCGCCGGCCAGTCCCAGTCGCAACACCCTTGACGGCTCGTTTTCTCTCTCGGTATCGCCGAGATTGAGCCATGTTTCGGTCGGTGTCAGGAACACGTTTGCGTGACAACCGCGCGCAAGGAATTTCGCCGCTGAATCGGCTTGGCCGACGTTTTGCTCGAAATAGACCGGCGGGTCCGGGCCAAGGTTTAGCCGTGGTTGATCGGTTAAATCCGCGCCCTGGGAAAAGCATGTACTGCTCAGTGGCAATGTAAAAAGAAACAGCCAGAAAGAGAGATAGAAGTTTAGGATTTTGTTTTCGGCCGTTTTCATAGGGTGGTTCGACTTTAGAGTTAATAGACGAAAGGGCGCGGGGTCTCGGGCGGGCCCGGGGACGAAAGAAGAGCGTCAACAGGACCAACGACTTGATCCATGCCTGCATCCCCGGGAATCGGGTCGACCTTCATAGACGAAACGGAAATTCCCGCCAGGTGTTCTCACCTGGCGCTCTCGCCTGGCTAACCGGCATTATAACAGGATGGTTTGTCATAGCAACAGTTATTTTTATTTGATAGATAACGTTCTATACTTTTAGGGGCGAAAGTTCTTACCTCTTTAGATTCGTTTGCCTCGGCTGCGTGACCGTGTATGTTTGGCGGACGTTTTGAATTTGTGATTTATGAGCACAACTGCTCCAGGGTCGGTACTCACTGTCAATGGCGGCTCCTCGAGCATCAAGGTTGCCTTGTTTGAGGGGGCAGAACCGTTGCGGCGGGTTTTGGCCGGACGAATCGAAGGGATCGGGTTGGCACAAGGGCAATTCTCGGTGAAAGGCGCGAAGGCGTCTGATAATTTTTCGCGATCCATAGTTGCGCGGGTCCACAATGACGCGGTGGACATTCTGATGGATTGGGTTCGGGAACGGTTCCGGGATGGCGATCTGGCCGGTGTCGGACATCGCGTCGTTCACGGCGGACCGAAATATTGGGAGCCGCAACGAATCACACCGGATATGATTGCTCAATTGCGCCAATTGAGCCCGTTCGACCCGGAACATCTGCCCGAAGAAATTCTGCTTGCCGAAGCCTTTCACAAACGATTTCCGAATTTGCCGCAAATTGCCTGTTTCGACACGGCGTTTCATCATGATTTGCCGCGAGTGGCGCAGTTGTTGCCGATTCCCCGGCGGTACGATGCCCGTGGCGTGAGACGTTACGGGTTTCACGGCTTGTCGTGCGAATATTTGATGCAGGAACTCGCGCGGTTGGCTCCGGCGGAAGCGCAGGGCCGCGTGATTCTCGCCCACCTGGGTAACGGGGCGAGTGTGACGGCGGTGCGGAGCGGCAAGAGCATGGACACCAGCATGAGTTTCACGCCCACAGCCGGCCTGGTTATGAGCACGCGTTCCGGCGATCTTGATCCGGGCCTGGGCTGGTATTTGTCCCGCGCTGAAAATGTCACGGCCCGGCAATTCCATGAGATGGTTAACCACGAATCGGGTTTGCTTGGCGTTTCCGAGACGAGCTCCGATACGTGTGAACTGCTCGCGCGCGAAAGCACGGACGTGCGCGCTGCCGAGGCCCTGGCGCTTTTTTGCTATCAGGTGAAGAAATACATTTGCGCTTTCACCGGAACTCTGGAAGGTTTGGACGCGTTGGTTTTTTCAGGCGGTATAGGAGAGAACGCATGGCAATTACGCGAGCGAATTTGCGCCGGGCTGGGGTTCCTGGGAATCGAGTTCGACAAGCAAGCGAACGCAGTCGGCGCCGATGTGATTTCGTCAAAAAACAGCAAGGCGACCGTTCGCGTGATTCGAACGGATGAGGAAGCGGTTATTGCCAGAAACGTTTTCCGAATTTTGGATAGTTGAATCGCAAGGACCGTCAATTTCGCGCTTGCGTCCTGGAGTGCGGTGGCAAGCAGAGCGCGACACCGCTTTCGGAGTCGTAACGCCGTTCGAACCGCGTTGGCCGATTCGAAAGCGGTGTCACAGCCACCGCACTCCAGGACCTTGCGGCGGTTTGAACGATTCAGTAACAACAATTAAAAGGAGTAAGACATGAAAATCAAAAAAAATGGCCCGCTTTCACCGGAACTTCTTCGGAAAATGGATGCTTATTGGCGCGCGGCCAATTATTTGTCCGTCGGGCAAATTTATCTCTATGACAATCCGCTGCTGAAAAAGCCGCTCAAACGCGAGCATATCAAACCGCGGCTGTTGGGACATTGGGGCACGACGCCCGGATTAAATCTGATTTATGTGCATTTGAACCGGCTTATCAAGGAATGCGATTTGAACGTGATTTATATTACCGGGCCCGGTCACGGCGGCCCGGGTCTCGTGGCCAATACGTACCTCGAAGGCACGTACAGCGAGCTGTATCCGAACATCTCGCAGGACGAAGCGGGCATGAAACGTTTGTTCAAGCAATTTTCATTTCCCGGCGGCATCCCGAGCCATGTCGCGCCAGAAACGCCCGGTTCAATTCACGAGGGCGGCGAATTGGGCTACTCGCTCTCGCACGCTTTCGGCGCGGTGTTTGACAATCCCGATCTCATCGCGATGTGTGTGGTCGGCGATGGTGAAGCCGAAACCGGCGCGCTGGCGACAAGCTGGCATTCCAACAAATTTTTGAATCCTGTCCGCGATGGCGCAGTGCTGCCAATTCTCCATCTCAACGGCTACAAAATTGCCGGCCCGACCGTTCTGGCGCGGCTGCCGAAGGAGGAACTGGAATCGTTGCTTTCCGGTTACGGTTACGAACCTCACTTTGTGGAAGGCGATGAACCGGCGGATGTTCATCAAAAAATTGCGGCGGCGTTCGATGAGGTTTTTTCGCAGATCAAAAAGATCCAGGACGATGCGCGTCGCAACGGTTTCAAAAAGCGTCCGCGCTGGCCGATGATTGTTTTGCGCACGCCAAAGGGCTGGACCGGGCCGAAGAAAGTGGATGGGAAACAGATTGAAGGAACGTTCCGCGCGCATCAGGTCCCCATGGGCGATATGGACAAACCGGAGCATATCAAAATCCTCGAACACTGGATGAAAAGCTACAAACCACAGGAACTCTTTGATGAGACCGGCAAATTGCGGGCTGAGTTGGCGGACTTGGCGCCCAGGGGCACACGCCGAATGGGAGCCAATCCCCATGCCAACGGCGGGTTGCTTTTGCGGGATTTAAAGATGCCGGATTTCACCCAATACGCCCTAAAAATCCCAATGCCAGGCACAGTTGTGGCCGAAGCAACGCGCGTCCAGGGTCAGTTCATCCGCGATGTGATGAAGCTGAACCCGGACAATTTCCGGGTGAACAGCCCCGATGAAATGGCATCCAACCGGTGGAGCGCAGTTTTTGAAGTAACGGACCGTTGCTCAACGGCGGAGATTCTTCCATCGGACGAAAACGTCGCTTCGGATGGCCGGGTGATGGAAGTGTTGAGCGAGCATCAATGCGAAGGGTGGCTCGAGGGTTATTTACTCACCGGTCGGCACGGCTTTTTTTCCTGTTACGAAGCATTCATCCACATTGTGGATTCGATGTTTAATCAACACGCGAAGTGGTTGAAAGTCACGCGCCATATTCCGTGGCGCCGGCCGATTGCCTCGCTAAATTATCTATTGAGTTCGCACGTGTGGCGGCAGGACCATAACGGTTTCAGCCATCAGGACCCGGGTTTCATCGACCACGTCGTCAATAAAAAGGCCGAGGTCATCCGCATCTATCTTCCGCCGGATGCAAACACATTATTGTCCGTGACCGACCACTGCCTGCGCAGCCGCAATTACGTGAACGTCATCGTCGCCGGCAAACAGCCGGAGTTGCAATGGCTGGACATGGATGCCGCGGTGAAGCATTGCACCGCGGGCCTGGGCATTTGGGAATGGGCCAGCAACGACAAAGGCGGCGAGCCGGATGTGGTGATGGCTTGCGCCGGAGATATACCCACGCTCGAAACGCTGGCAGCCGTGCAACTGTTGCGGGAACATTTTCCGGAATTGAAGGTCCGGGTAATCAATATCGTCGATTTGATGACCCTCCAGCCAAAGTCGGAACATCCGCACGGCATCAGCGACAAGGATTTCGATGAATTGTTTACCACGAACAAACCGGTCATCTTCGCCTTCCACGGTTATCCCTGGCTGATCCATCGCCTGACTTATCGCCGCACGAACCATAATAATATCCATGTGCGCGGTTATAAGGAAGAAGGCACGACCACCACGCCGTTCGACATGGTGGTGCTAAACGATTTGGACCGGTTCCATCTGGTCGGCGACGTGATTGATCGTGTTCCGAGCCTGGGTCCGCGCGCCGCCTACACGAAACAGTACGTTCGCGACAAATTGATCGACCACAGAAAATATGTCTGCCAACACGGCGAAGACATGCCCGAGGTGAAGAATTGGAGATGGAAAGGGAAAAAGGGAATGGATTAATGGATTGGTGGATTGATTCTTCAGCCGAGGCACGAGGCTCAAACTGAAAGCCCTGGAAGGGCGGCCGATAGTAGCCCAACACCTGAGCTATTCCGATCAAGAGAAAAATGGAAAAAAGTCTCATAATTTTGTGGGTGGGGCGTTGGGGCTTTTGCGATGGAGGAGCTGTTTGAGGTAACGAGCTTCGTCGTAGGGTTGGCGGTCTTGCCAGCATTTCCACAGGACTCGGATCCATTTGAAGGCCAGAGCGCGGAGGATGATTGCGTGCTTCTTGCCTTTCTTGATCATGCGTTGGTAATAGACCTTGGCCCAATCCGAGTAGAGCACCGTTTGGCCTGCCCACTCGACGAAGGTTTGTCGCAAGAACGTGGAGGTCTGCCACCGCCAGTGCGTCCAGACCTGGTTGCCACTTTTTTCGCGAACGGGAGCGACTCCCGAATATTTTTGCAA
>DASYYL010000257.1:0-4751 GCA_035933915.1 Verrucomicrobiia bacterium | reverse complement strand
GCCGCCTTCGTACGTTGTTCCGTAAAGATTGCCGTCGCTGGCCAGCACCAATCCGGCAACAGGATTGACGCCGTCTTTGCCACTGAAGGAATAAAGGGGAATGAACGTGGTCTGAGCGCCCGCAACCTGGATGCCAGCTATAAGCGCCAAAATAACCAGGAATCGTTTAGCCTGGATATTCATTCTGGTTTGAAGTTCGCGTTTTCATCTGACCATTCTGTTGGGTTTCACGCCTTAGGCTCGATTGTATTCTTTTTCCCCAGAATTGCGAGACTTTTTGTCATCTTTTTTCCAGTCCGCCTTTAGCCTGCCCGATTTACTTTAATCGCCAATACCTTCGGTCCTTAGACCAAGACCGGCCATTGGTGGCAAGCCATCTCCAGTTAACATCCAGGCCCTAATCGCCGTAAGGGACTCGTCTGCGCATTTCCTTAACAAAGAGTCCTGGGAAATCCAGGTATGACGGCGGAGCGGGGTTCAAATCCACGCCTCGGCGCGGCTGCCCGCCAATTTCAGAGCACCTTGAACTCCTGTCTGGTAATCATGATTGTGTCGCGTGCTCCAGACGATTAGCTAACGATGTCGGTTGTTGGCCACTGTGAATTGCCGGGGAAATACTCAAGATAGAATAGGCTCGACCGTACGGCTCCCGGGCGGCGTAAAGACGGCAGCCAAGCCCAAGGCGTGGCTTTGAAATTCACAATGATAGCTGTGCAGAACACAAAATCTGTGACAAAACCTGAAATGTTGGACTTCCACCTTATGAACTTCAAATTGCTGACAAACTCGCGCCCATTGTTCGCACTGCCCTACCCATCCCATCGATTGTGTCGTCGTAAAATTGATTACACAGTATATGCGATAATGAGCGGCTTGCAACTTAACTGATAAATCGTTTTGCAAATTTTTTGGCTGCCGGTTGAACATCCACGAAAATTGCCGCTTGAATAGCTCTTTTGGCCGAACTCGCGATGTGACTTCCCAATACGGTGAAAATTCTTGTGCCATCCTTATCAGTATGCTGCCATGCATAACATCTTTGGGCTTCGTTGTGGCCTGTCAAATCAAACACTTCGACCTCGCCTTCCCACATCATTTCACCCTCCCCAGTTTTTTCCTGAACAGAAACCGTCTCCCTGTGGCGGGCACTTTACAGTTGCTATGTGTTTGACCCGGCGTCCCCGGATTTATTCATCAACAAGACTTTGAACCGGGCAAGCTGCTCGTCGTAGAAATCAACAGAATTGGATGTGGTCGAGACTGTAGAGTCCAGGTTGACGAGCGTGACCATGGTGCTGTACGTGGCGATGTCGTGAACGGGCAGCACGGCGCGGATGCCGCCTGCCGGCCCAATACGGGCGTAGCAGTCCTGCTCGTGAATCTGTTTCACGACGACAAGACGATAGCCAAGTTTATCGAGAAAATTGCGGTAGGTCCCGGTGGTCACGATCGCCTCGTGCATCACCATGATGGCGGCGTGGAGGTTTTCCATGAGCGCCTTAAGCGGCTTAAAATCGCTGTGCGAAAGGATGCGTACGAATCGTTGTGCCTCGGTCTCCACGGCCGAAGGCGCGCTAACCGTTGCTGGCTTTTTGGGCATAAACTTAATGACTTTGGACGAAGACATGACTTTGAAATTCATAATGATAGTTGCGCAAAATCGCTTCGCGTTCATCAAAGCTGGAGGGTGAAAAAATCGTCTCTTCGCACTGGCTTCATTATTCTCTCGACTTGTGCTCTTGTAAGCGGGAAAGAAAAATTTACATGTTCGGAACCTCCTGCCACAGTTTTTTTAATGCGGACAGCGATCCTTCCATCTGCTCTATTCCTCACAAAAAAGCGTCCACCTGATTCTGTTCCATCCGCTAAATAATACCAGACAGATTCCTTGTGAAGGTCATCTTTTGACCACCTTTTGCTTTTTACGTAAATGTCGGGTTCTGCAACCAGCGTATATGACAACCAGGCCCACACTGCATCAAACGGCAGATGCTCGGGGTCGCTGGCCACCTGAACGTCAAACACCACAATAACCCTGTCATCCACGCCGGGCCGGAAATCTTTGCTGTCCCATACATAGCACTTCCTGGCTTCGGGGAATTTAGCCGGTTTTCCTCTGAGCATAAATGAGTATACAAGCCCCCTTGCAACTGTGAGGTCGCAATCCTCATGGCCGATGAGATTTGCTCCACAGTGACATGCTTCAATAATTGCATTTTGGAAACGTGAGATTTTTTGAGGTTCGCTTGCTGTGGGTGAGATGTTCATGGTTCTGGCAACTTCGAGGTTCAAATAAGTCCCAGGATCGCGGCTGCGACACAGGCCAGGACCAATATGATAACGAACCAGGCGCCGGGATTTGGGTTTTTCATATCAAAGAAGCCTCACGGGCAACAGGTGACTAATCACTTCCCAAATCAGGCACAATTGCACAAGGACGAGCATCAAAACTCTTTGACGAGTTTTATTTTCAGGATTCATTTTTATTAACCTCGTCATTTACGGGGTTCCCGGCACCCCGTCCGTGATCGAGGTTGACGAACTGGTTTGTCCCCGGAATGTGGCTGACAATGTTGAACTCGCTGATGGCCGTCAATTTGGCCGTGCGGAGTGCCAACTGGCTCGTACGGAACTGCTTTGCCTTTCAGCGGGTTCTTTGACCAATTATTTTCGGCGGTTAAATATTCAAGGGTTTCTTCGTTTTCAATAAGGATACGCATAAAAGAGAAATAGAGGTCAATGCCCGTATGTGGCCAGAATACCAGCCACAATCAGGCCCCCGGAGAATAGTCCCACGACAATCGACCAAAACAACACGGTCATTTTGCGTCGTTGTGCCCATGTTGGTTGATGCCGGAAAAGGAGTTTTCCCAGCAAGCCAAGGAGTGAATGGTCTGGTTTGATACCTACCCAGCATGACCCCATTCCCGGGAATAGCGACAACTAAATCAATTTTTTTTCATTTCCAACAATTGAAGCCAGATAACAAAATCAGAGAGGCAATAGGAACCTGGCTGGTTTGGCTTTGCGTTCCGCAACCGGATGCCGGCTGACAAAAACTGCAAAATGCCCGATACCGCGAAGAAGCAAGTCGATGAATTTATCAATTTCCCTCGAAAATCCGCCAATTTCGTCATGGGCATTCTTTTTGCTAAGGCGAGTGTCATGGAGTGCGTTCAACGTGCGATTCCCCACATGGCAATCCAATTTGTTTTAGTCCGGGAAGTTTAAAGCACCTTCAAACAATCCATCGCCAGAGCCCCACCACAATAGCGTGAGGTGAAGACCGCATAGAAACGGTTGCGTTGGCGAGTTATCTCGATTCAAACGTATGAAAACAAAAACACTCATCTCGATTTTTACCGCCGGCATTTTAGGTACTTTAGCTGATGCCAATGGCGACATTACACCCGCGACGCCGGCGGTGGCTATAGCTAAGGCGCCCACAGTCCCGGCGGCGTCTTCCCCGAGTGCGCCGGCACCACCCGCGGGACTAACAGTGACTGCCGCATCCCCGGCGACTCTCGCCGCAATACCCCCCGGCAGTCCCGGCGGTTATTACACGAATGGCACAACGCGCAGGTATTATATAAATATAAATTCGCCGTATTGGGCCACAAATCGGTCTTATGGTGGTTTGGTTTACAGACACACAACAAATTCGTTCTATATGGATCCGCCAAAGACAGGAACAAACCCATGAAGTGCCCGAAAGAGGCACGCCGTCGCGGAGGATTGTGTTCTTCCGCTCCACGGCCCAGGCACAAGCCAGCGGTAGCATTAATCTTCACCCAGCAGGCCAAATTGCGCGGCCTGGTGAATCTATTATTTTCTGGCTTTAACGTTGCACGGCGCAGACCTGCTCTCGCGCGATTTTTATGCTCGCAAATTGCCGACGGTTCGGAGCCTGGTCGTGCTTCCCGTGAGCCATCGGTTCGCGACCGAAAAACAAGTGTCGCTTTCACAATTAAGAAATGAATCGTTCATTCGGGGATCGGACGATGCGGTGCCGGGATACAACCATCGAATCGCTCACTTCTGCCGCAAGTATGGCGGTTTCCGCCACCGCATGGCCGCCGTTGACGGGGCGAGCGGTCTTGCGGAATCTCTTGCCCTGGCAGCGAATGAAGACGTGATTTCAATTCAGCCGGCGTTTATTTCTCACCTGAATGTTCCGAACGCGGTGATGGTTCCCATCGCTGACGCCGGCGCAACCTGGGACCTGTTCGTTGTCTGGCAGCGGAGCAAAGCCGCCGGCCCATTGCGGGCATTGCTGAGCGAACTTAACCTCAAGTCTCAATAAATGTTCTGTCATCGGATTGGGGACAGCTTGTCCCCACTAAAAGTTTACGACGTACGGCGTCTGAGGACAAGCTGTCCACATTCCGAACCACTCATCCAAACGTTCGATGGCATGAGTTTGAACGATTCCGGTAAATTGCCGCCATTGCCATGAATAAATCCAAATTGGCCTTTGCTTTCCTCGGGATCGGCCTGTTCCTGCAACCCGTATTGCTCGCATCGGGCGAATTGATGACTGTGAATTACCGTTCACTGGTTTCCCGGGGCGATTTGGTTTACACCACGCCGGCCACGCGGAGCGAGGAAGGCATGCCCGTCGGCAATGGACGCATGGGGTCGCTGGTTTGGACGACGCCGACGGCCCTGCATTTCCAAATCAATCGCTGCGACGTTTTTGCCGAAGACAGTTCCACGGTCAGCTTTCCGCAAGCGGACAGCGATTACGCCGC
>DASYYL010000253.1:0-29821 GCA_035933915.1 Verrucomicrobiia bacterium | reverse complement strand
TGCCGGAATTAACCGAAGCCATTCGGGAATTTATTCGCGTCAACAATCAGAATCCCAAGCCGTTCGTTTGGACCAAAAAGGTCGAACAGATTTTGGAAAAGGTCGGCAATTGTAAAGCCGTTACTGAAACACTACACTAGTATTATAGTATTTGTATTAACGATTGGCCTCCGCTCCGGGAAAATTTAAGACATGGCGAGAAAATTGCGGGTCGAATATCCCGGCGCAATCTATCATGTGATGAATCGCGGCGACCGGCGTGAGCCGATCTTTAAGGATGACCAGGATCGCGTTTGCGTTTTGACGACCCTGGGCGAGACATGCGAAAAAACCAGGTGGCCGGTTCATGCCCGGTGCCTGATGCCAAACCATTTTCACCTTGCTGGAATGCCGCGCAAAGGGCGACCCGAAGAAGGTGAAACTGCCGGTTCAATTGCGGTCCGAGACGAGCGCGACGATCAAATGGATTGCGGCGCGGCTAAAGATGGGGACTTCAACGCACGTCAACCATTTGCTATACTGACACCGGCGCAATGCAAAATGAATGAAAAATACTACAATACTAGGAACTGACCCGGCGCCTTAATGGGCGACCCCTTTACGTGTTTTGGCGTAAGCGGTGGTTGGCAGGCCGAATCACGCGACCAGGAATCCTTGAGGAAGTTGATAGACACGGCTTGTCCTATCCTGTGACGCTTGGCGCACGAGTCGACCGCCCTGCAAAAGAGATTGGGATTGATTCCCTTTGATAATCAGCGTTGTCCCAAACACGTTCTCTCACCATTCGCACGTCTCTCAAAAATCTGGCACAAATTTAACGTAACGTAGGTCGCGAATTTAAAGGGGATTCCCTTTTACCAAAACGTAAGCGGTGAGTTAACCACCCCCTTTTTGGGGCGTTGGCCCGTGGTAAAAACGGGGGCGATGAGTACCAAACCTTCTATTGGCCATCGCCAAGCCCAGGCGGCGCGACGGGAACAACTGCTGGATGAGTTTGAGCGTAGCGGTTTGTCCGCAGCGGAGTTTGCCCGGCGGAACGGGTTAACCTACACCACCTTTTGCGGCTGGCGAAAGCGCTGGGAAAAAGCCAAGGCGTTGCCGTCTTTTGTTCAAGTTGAGGTTGGGCCCTGTGCCGGGACGGAGGATGTGGTGATCGAAGCGGGCACGCAAGCCTGGATGCGGATAAACCGGACTGGCCAGATCGGGTTAGCGGCAGCTCTGATCGAGGCACTCAACCGGAAGGGATTTTTCCACACTGACGTCGTAGTTTGTTGCCGAATAACCGCGCTGGCACCGTAAGGGCGCGGGCGGGCGGTCAGACGGGCACGTCGTGAACCACTAGAATGCGTTATCGTCCAAACATTCCGGGCAAGCCGCCGCCGCCCATGCCCATGCGAGCGGCCATTTTTTGCCATTTGCCCATTTTCTTCATCATCTGTTGCATTTGGAAAAACTTGTTGAGCATCGTATTCAATTCGGTGACGCTCACCCCGCTGCCGGCGGCAATGCGCCGGCGCCGACCGGCATTGAGGATTTGCGGCGTCAGCCGTTCCTTGCGCGTCATCGAACAAACCATTCCCTCCATGCGTTTGAACTCCTTTTCCTGTTTGTTGATGTCCACTTGCTTGAGAGCTTCCGCGCCACCGGGAAGCATTTTCATGATGTTTTCGAGCGGCCCGAGCTTTTTCATCGCGCGTAATTGTTCCAGGAAATCCTCGAGCGTGAACTCGCCCTTGCGCATTTTTTCCTCGAGCTTTTTCGCGTCCTCTTCCGTCACGGCTTCGGCCGCCTTCTCCACCAGGCTCACGACGTCGCCCATGCCCAGGATCCGCGAAGCCATTCGTTCCGGATGAAACGGTTCGAAATCCTCGAGCTTTTCGCCGACGCCCGCGAATTTGATCGGCTTGCCGGTCACGGACTTCAAGCTCAACGCCGCGCCGCCGCGGGCATCACCGTCCAATTTCGTTAAAATCGAGCCCGTAATTTGCAGGGCCTGGTCAAAGTGTGTCGCCACGTTAACCGCTTCCTGGCCGGTCGCGGCGTCCAGCACCAGCAAAATTTCCTGTGGCTTGACCAAATTACGGAATTGGACCAGCTCCTGCACCAGTGGCTCGTCGATTTGCAGGCGTCCCGCCGTATCAAAAATCACGACGTTTCGATTTTGCCCTTTTGCAAAATCCAGCGCCTCGCGGGCGATTTTCAGGACGTCGGTCTCGCCACGTTTTACGAAAACGGGAATGCCGATTTGTTTGCCTAACGTTTCCAGTTGGTCCATGGCTGCCGGACGATAAACGTCCGCGGCCACCAGTAATGGCTGGCGTCCTTGCTTCTGCAACAGCCGCCCAAGCTTGCCGCTCGAAGTCGTTTTGCCCGAGCCATGCAAGCCCGCCATCAGGATGCACGTCGGATTGCCATTTAAATTCAACGAAGCGTTTTGGCAGCCCAGAAGGTCCACCAGTTCGTCATGAATGATTTTGACGATCTGCTGGCCCGGCTGGATGCTTTGAATCACTTCCACGCCAACCGCTTTGTTTTTGACGCGCTCGATAAAGTCCCGCGCGACCTTGAAGTTGACGTCGGCCTCCAGCAATGCCATGCGCACTTCCTTGAGGGAATCCGATACGTTGCTCTCAGAGATCTTCCCCAGGCCGCGCAAATTGCGAAAGGCGTTCTGAAGCCGGCTACTTAATGAATCGAACATGTTGTCAAAAGAGATGAGTAATGAACTCGATCATCACGGTCCGTTGGTTGAAAAAAGTCATTATTTTTTCGTCAATCCGACAGTCTGGCACGACCCGGGCGAAAACTCAAGAAGCTTGCCCGGAAGGTAATCCCCTACGACCGCCCGGAGCATGCCGAAAAAATCGCGAAATGACCGATCTATTGGCGCGGAGGTTGCTTACTTTGGGTTGTTTGGAACCCCGGTCATGTCGATAAAAAGCCAGTCTTGTAGAGTCATGCGCGCCGCGTTCGCTCTCGGTTGCGTTGGCCTGGCTGCGAGCGAGACACGCCTGCAGGCTGGCGACCCTCTTTCTGGACTTTACCTAAGTACCGATGCCGGCTTGAATTTGACGAGCGATCTCCACGCCTCTGATGTTTCCATTTCATTGCGCCCGGGTGTGCGGGGCGACGCCTCCGCCGGTTACGCCTGGAAGCTGGCGGACGAACTGTCCGCGGGAGCGGAGTTGGATACGGGAATTCTCTACAATACTTTAGACAGGGCAACCACACCGAGCCAATCTGTTGCGGCGGGAGGATATCTCACCGATGTGCCATTGCTCGCGCACGGTGTTCTCCGCTGGCACGTCCATCCACATTGGGTTGTCTACGCGGGCGCCGGCCCCGGTTGCACGTTCAGTTCGCTGCGTCTCAATGCCGGAGGATCCAATTACGGTCTCACCGGCATCGAGACGGGCTTTGCCTGGCAAATTATGGCCGGTGTTCACTACCAAATTGGTTCCAGCGAAATTGGCCTGGGCTATGAATACTTTTCCTTCAAACGGTCCGGCTTGCAAACGATCGGCAACAATACCATTGTCGCCTCCTATACGTTTTGCTTTTAAAGCTACTGAGCCTGAAGTCGGAAGAATTGCTCCGAACCGGTGATGGTGTTGGTGTAGGGACTGGCCGCGCCGGAAATCGTCGTGTAGGGGCCGTTGAATGCCGGAGCGGATTGGAGAGAGAATGCGGGATTTCCCCAGGTTAAGACCGCATTTGAGCCATCCGGCGTAACATTCAACGGTATTGGACCCACGCTTAATGCGAATACCGTTCCGCTTCCGCTGTTTCCTCCACATGAAGTCGTTCCATATAATGTGTTACCGGAAAGTAACAGGCCGCCGTATGGGTCCGCACCGTCATTGGCACCGCTGAAGTTGTACAGGGTAGTAAAATCACTGCCGTCGGTATTAATGGAAAAGACGGTCCCATAGCCGCCGCTGCCGCCGGAGCTTGTCGTGCCGTAAAGGGTATTGCCCCACAAAATAAGATTGCCCTGAGGCAACGTGCCGTCATAGCCGCTGAAGATGTAGAGATTGGTGAAGCCACTACTGTCCGCGTTAACGGCGAAGATTGTGCCGCAGCCGCGGATCTTGTCGCCCGCTGTGACGCCATACAGCCTGCTTCCGGACAAAACGACGCTGCCAACCGGGCTGGAGCCATTGGTCCCGCTAAAGTCAAAAATATTGTTAAAACCAGAGCCATCGGTATTGATGGCATAGACAGTACCGTAGCCGGGACCGCCGCCGCTTTCCGTTGTCCCATAAAGTGTGTTGCCTGACAAGATGGGGCCAGCAACAGGACTGGCGCCTGTGGTGTAATCGAAACTATAAAGGTTCGTGGGACCGGCGCCGTTTGTAGTTGCAGTAAATACAGTTCCAAGCTCCAGGCTGCCGCCATCCTCGGTCGTTCCATAAAGTATATTTCCCGACAGAGCCATGCCTCCCTTGACCAATGAATACCCAACTGTCACCAAATTCGTGAAATCGCTCCCATCAGTGTTAACGGAAAATATTTCTGACGGTCCTGATCCATAATAATCTCCGTCGCCCGCTGCGACATACGTGGAGGTAATGCCAAAGAGGATGCTGCCGGAGAGGCTTAATCCTGCCCAGGAACCGTTTGCAGTCACGCCCAGGCTGCGAAAACCAGTTCCGTCCGTGTTGATAGTAAAAACAGTGCCGCGCCCATTGGTCCCTCCTGCGGACGCCGTTCCGTAGAAACTCCGCCCGGATAGGATCAGGCCGGCCCTGGATTGAGCTCCGTCACCATTTGTGCTCACGTTTGAAAGCTGCGGATCCTGAAACTGATGGAGGGTTGTGACCTGGCCGCCAGTGGTCGAGCTATAAATACCACCGCCTGATCCTTCGCCGGTGCAGGTTCCATAGAGAGTGCCGGCCAACAATTTTGGACCAGCCATTGGTGTTTGAAGCGGACTTAAAAAACTGCAAATAGCCGAATAGCTGGAAAAAGCTGATCCGACGATATTGATGGCAAAGAGGGCGCCGCTATACATGTTGCCGCCAAATTCGGTTGCTCCATACAGCGTATACGAAGAAGCGCCGTTGCTGGAGACAGCAAGAAGTGAATACGGACTCTGTCCATCTGTACCGCTGCCAAAGCTATGCAGAATATTAAACCCGGTTCCGTTGGTGGCAACCAGGAAAGCAGTTCCGGCCCCATGGAGGCCGCCATTGACCGTCGTTCCGCATAAGAGATTGCTGACCAAAGCCAGTCCCGCCTGTGGACCGGCGCCATTTGGACCGGTGAAAACCATAAGATTCGTATAATCGGTTCCATCAGTATTGACCGCGAACACGGTTCCAAACGCGTTAGTGCCGCCGCCAAACTCAGTCGTTCCGTACAGCGTGTTTCCGAGCATCAATAGATCGCCTTTGGGATTGGCGCCGTTGGTGTAGTCGAAGTTGTAAACGTTGGTAAAACCGGTACCGTTGGTATTGATGGCGAAGATCGTACCTGCGCCGTAAGCACCGCCTTTGCTGGTCGTCCCATAAAGCGTATTGCCGGACAACAATAATCCGCCCTGCGGATTTCCACCGTTTGTGAACGCAAAATTGAAAAGATTGGTAAATCCACTTCCGTTGGTGCCCATTCCAAATATCGTTCCTCCGCCGAAGGCGCCGCCATTGACCGTGGTTCCAAACAGGGTTTTGCCGGACAAGCTTAAGTCAGCCTTTGGATTCGCTCCGTCTCCGCCGCTGAAAACGTGCAGGTTGGAAAAACCTGATGACAGGGAATAAACAAAAATCGTACCGTCATTGTTGGTGCCACCGTCCGCTGTTGTCCCATAAAGCGTGTTTCCGACCGGAAGCAGAGCTGCATCCGGAGTGTTGCCGCCATATGAGCCACCCAGAGCCGGATTGGAAACGCTAACTGGTGAAAAGGTGTAGAGATTGGTAAAAATAACGGCGCCGGCATTTGTCGCGGCCAAAAGGGCTAATGCCAGGACGCCAACGGAAAGCTTTATTGAACTCATGTCGTTACCTATAGATTTCCCGTCGGAAAGCAACTTCCAACTGATTCGATTTCCTGCCAAATTAACAGGAACTGTTACAGTGTCAATTCAATTTATGGCTCCTTTCGAATAAATCAGTACGAGAGGTTCATCGGGGGGGGCCTTTGGCGTCACTGACAAGGCTTGGAATTTATGCGTTTTCTTACGATAATCCCTGCACATGCAATTCATCCGGGACATTTACGCAGCCAAACGAGCGGCCGGCCGGCCGGTCATCTCGTTTGAGTTTTTCCCGCCGAAAACCGAAGAAGGCGAACGAAACCTGATTGAGAAACATATTCCGGCTCTGGCACAGGCCGCGCCCGATTTTTGCTCGGTGACCTATGGCGCCGGCGGCGGGACGCGGGATAAAACACTCATGATTGTCGAGCGCATCCAACGCGAATACAAATTAACCGCCCTGGCGCATCTCACTTGCGTCAACCACACGCGCGATGAAGTGCGGGCCGTGCTGGAAAAAATTCGCGCCCTGGGCTGCAAAAATATCCTTGCCCTGCGCGGCGACTCACCCGGCGGCGGCGATTTTCAAAAGACGCCCGGCGGATTCGAGTACGCCTCCGAGCTGGTTCAATTCATCAGGGACCACAATAGCTTTTCGATCGGCGTGGCCGGGTTTCCGGAAGGCCATATCGCCAATAAAACCGGCAAGCTCGACGATTGGCGGCATCTGAAGGCGAAGGTGGGGGCCGGGGCGGATTTCGTGCTCACGCAATTATTTTTCGATAACGCGGACTATTTCGAATTCCGTGATCATTTGACCGGGCTGGGCGTGCAGGCGCCGCTTGTGCCCGGCGTCGTTTCCATCCTTAGCGCCGGACAAATCACCAAATTCACCCAGCTCTGCGGCGCGAAAATTCCGGCGTCGCTTCGGAAAAAGCTCGACGAACTGGGCGACGACGATGAGGCCGCGGCGGAATTTGGCATCGAATACGCCACGCGCCAATGCCAGGAACTGCTGCGCGCCGGCGTTCCGGGCCTGCATTTTTATACACTCAACAAGTCACACTCGACGGTTCGGGTGCTGAAGAATCTGGGTATCGTAAGACCTTGACAAGAAGGTTATGCTGGCTGATTCGACAGTGAATGACAACGGATTCTATAGTGAATGTGACCCAAGCCCAGCAGCAGTTGCCGCGGTTGATTAAGCGGGACAGCTTTGCCATCGCGCGGCACGGCAAAATTGTGGGCTTTTATTTATCGAGGGACCGGATTGAAGCACTGATCGAGACGATGGAATAGGTGACATCCGGCAATTCGAAGGAAAGTTCGCGCCTGACTGGCGGTTGCGCACGGGAAATGTGCGGGTCATTTTTTATGAGGCGTCTTCCGGCGGAGAAAGGCAATTGATCTGTTTCTTTGCCGATTATCGCGCGACGGTATATTCGGTCCTGGAACAACTTCTCGCCTCAGAATTTCTCGACCAGTTGCGAAATTAGAGCAACGTTGTGACCACGGAACTCAGGATGCTGAGCGGTCCCTGGTCCTCCAACCCATCGGCGGCCTTGTCAAGCTTCTGGAGAGAAAGCTGCGCATTTTTGTAAAAGTCCTGGTTGTTGACGAGTTTCCCGACCGTGCCCTGGCCATTGTTAATTTTCAATAAGATTGAGTGCAGGTTCGTCATGGAGGCGGCCATCTCATTGTAAACGGTTGGATCGTTCATCAGTTTGCCGAGCGTGCCCTGGCCGTTGGTGACGTTGTTGAACATCATTTGGGCCGAGGCCACGGCGGTTTGAAGATTCGAAACCGTGTCCATGGCGGTATTGTAAAGGCTCTGGTCATAAATCAATTTCCCGACCGTTCCCTTCCCGCTGGCGATCTGGCCGGTGATACTTTCGATGTTGGTCACCGTTGCGCTCAGGTTGCCGCCGTTTTGTTTAATCAAATCCGTCAGGGGCCCCAGCAGATTATTGATCGAGTCCCCGGTGAATCCTTTCATCGCGTTTTGGATGCCGCTGGCGGCGTCGTTGAGCTTGGCCATGATCGCGTTCAGGTCGGGTTGTTCGGTCGTGTTCAGGACGCTCCCGTCAATGATGCGGGGAGCGGCCTCTGACCCGAATTCGACGTTCACAAAATTTTGCCCCATCAATCCGGTAAATCGAATGCTGGCTGAGCTGTCGGTTTTTACGGGCGCGTCGGCATAAATCGCCATCGTCACCCGCACTTTGCTGTCTTCAATGGCGATTTTGTCCACCCGACCAATTTGGACGCCAGCCATTTTCACTGAGTCGCCCGGCTTGAGGTCCTGCACCGTGTCGAAGAGGGCGCTGACATTATAGCCATGGTGGACGAAATGCCAGCCGTTGAGGGTTTCTACGACCACAACGGCCGCGAGAATGACCAGTACCACAAAAATACCGAGGCGTGTTTCAAGGGAATTTTTCATACGTTTTTTGATGGAGACTCAAGTTTAATATCGGCGCGCAAAAACTTTTGGACGACTGGATTCCGGGACTTTTTGATTTCGTCGGACGGACCAATGGCGATGATGCGCCCTTCGCTGATGAAAGCGATGCGGTCGGCAATGCCAAAGGCGAGGTCACGGTCGTGCGAGACCACCACGGAAGTGACACCGGTGCGGCCCTTAAGTTTGAGGATTTCTTCGCCCACGACGACGGCCGAAAGAGGGTCCAGTTCACTGGTCGGTTCGTCGTAAAGGATCAATTGCGGTTCAGTCACCAGTGCGCGGGCGATGGCCGCGCGCTTTTTCATGCCGCCGGAAAGCTCCGCCGGTGTTTTTTCGGCGGCATCGGCCAGGCCCACGTCGCGCAGCTTTTGAGAAACGATGGTCGCAATTTCGGCCGGCGGCTTGAGGCGGTGTTCCACCAGGTAAAGCCCCACGTTTTCTCCCACCGTGAGCGAATTGAGGAGCGCGCCGGATTGGAAAACCATGGCCAGCCGGTATTTCTCGAGGGTCTGCTCCGACTGAAGCGATTCGCCATTGATGAGAATTTCACCGCCGTCTGGTGGTTCCAGCCCGATCAGGTGTTTAAGTAACACACTTTTGCCACTGCCGCTGGGCCCCATAATGACGAAAATCTCTCCCGGCTTGACCTCGAAATCAATGCCCTTGAGCACTTCCTGCGAATTGAAACTCTTTCGCAGGCCGCGCACCTCCACGCTCACGCCCGAATGATGGTTATTATTGTTGTTCATTCAGGAGAACTCGTGTCAGGAAGTAATCAAAAAAGACGATAGCGACAATGGAATTGACGACGGCCTTGGTGACCGAACGCCCGATGCCGCGCGGGCCGCCTATGGTCATCATACCCTGGTGGCATGATACGACGCCGATGATGATGGCGAAACAAAAGCTTTTGAAAACGCCGTTGGCGACGTCCTTGAGTTTTACCACCTGCCGCAAATCCGAATAGAAGGCCTGAAATGGAATGGCAATTTGATTGTTTGCCTCGGCGACGACCGCCCCGCCAAACCAACCTACGAGGATGGCGAAAATGACCAGCATCGGAAGCGCGGCAGCCAGGGCGACCAGCCGCGGCAAAACCAGATAATGGATGGGATTGATATTCATCGTGCGCAATGCGTCGATTTCCTGGTAGACACGCATGGACCCGATTTCGGCGGCCATGGCTGAACCGATGCGCCCGGCGATCAAAATGGCCATCATGACCGGGGCCATCTCCTTGGCCATGGCATAACCGACAATACCTCCGACAGCGCTGGCCAGGCTGCGCTCCACCAGCACCGGGCCGGTCTGCAAGGCCAGCACTGCGCCGATAAAAAACGACAACATGCAGACCATTAACAGGCTGGCATTGCCGATTTCAAAGAACTGGTCGAAAATTTTTTGCCGTTGCCGCCAGGCAAGGGGCAGCGCCAGCAGCGTTCGCCAGAACAGCAGAATCATCTCTCCAATGTTTTCAAACATAAACTGTAGACCACACTGTTAACCGCGCGGGGCACCCCAATCAAATCCTTTTTGGCAGTTTTAATTTGCAGCCACCGCGATTTTCAATTAAATTTGGGTGTTAGCCGGAACGTTAGCTGAAAACAGTTTTTGACCTATGTTTTTTGGCGTTGACTATTACCCCGAATATTCGGTTGTTCCCAATGGAGGAGATGAAGAACACCCTGAAACGACCTGGGAAGAGGCCTGGCAGCGCGATGCCGCTCTCATGGCCAAAGCCGGCTTCAATGTCGTGCGGATGGGCGAATTTACTTGGGGCATCTGCGAGCCGGAGGAGGGCAAATACGATTTTGACTGGCTGCGCCGGGTCATGGATATCATGGCGGAACATGGTCTCCAGGTCGTCCTGGGCACGCCCACGGCGGCTCCGCCCATTTGGCTGGCGCGCAAATATCCCGAAATCCTTCCCATGGATGAGCGCGGTCTGCTGAAGCATGAAGGCACCCGCCGCGCGGTCTGCCTGAGCAGCGACGTTTTTTGGGACTATTCCAAACGGATTGTCACCGCTATGGCCAAAGCGCTCGGCGATCATCCCCAATTGGTCGCCTGGCAGATTGACAACAGCATTGGCGGCAATAGTACCGAATTCTCTTACAACCAGGCCACGCTGGAGGAATGGCACCTTTGGCTCCAGGCCAAATACAAGACGGTTGAGCGGCTCAACGAGCTTTTGGGCCTGCGCGTCTGGGGCCAGACTGTCTCTTCGTTTGATGAAGTTCCCTTGCCGATGCGCGCTCCTGCGGCGCACAATCCCGCCCTGCTGCTGGATTGGAACCGTTTCAGCAGCGATACCATGGTCCAATTTGTCAAAATGCAGTCGGAAATCCTCCATGAGCTTTGCACCCAGCCGGTCACGGTCACCATGCGCGCTTTCCTCCGTAATTATGACCATTTCGACATGGCCGAAGCGGTGGATTTTGTGTCCATGGAGAGCAACGTCCCCCTTAGGAGCAAAGTCACCGAGCTTGCCTGCGACATCGACATGATGCGCTCCCTTAAAAAATCCGACATCAACACCCCCGATGGCGACTACGGGTTCTGGGCGATGGAGCAGAAAGTCGGACAATCGGATTCGCAGGAAGCCAAATCGGCGGTCCGACCCGGAATCATCCGCCTTTTCACCTATCAAATGATTGCGCGCGGGGCGAGCGGCGTCCTCTATTTTCGCTGGCAACAACCGCGCATCGGTCCCGAAAAATTTAATAGCGCGGTCATGCGCTATCACGGCGACAGCAGCCGGACCCTCAAGGACATCACCCAGCTCGGCGAAGAAATCAAGTTGCTCGCCCCTGCTCTCAAGAACACCAAAATCGTGGCCGACGTCTGCATTCTTTACACCCACGACAATGAATGGTCTCTGCAACAGTCCATCCA
The DNA here is from genome assembly GCA_035933915.1 of Verrucomicrobiia bacterium. Lineage (GTDB taxonomy): Bacteria > Verrucomicrobiota > Verrucomicrobiia > Limisphaerales > UBA11358 > UBA11358. Next base: position 18,488 of record DASYYL010000253.1, on the reverse strand, counting down.
GCCCAGCAAATTCTTCAATCTGCGCGAACACGTTCAATTGATTTATAACTCCCTTCACGACCGCAACATTCAGGTGGACTTTTCACGGCCCACTGACGGCCTGGGCAAATATAAAATCGTCTTCGCGCCGTCGCTGCAGTTGCTGGGCGATGCCGAAGTCGACCGGCTCAAACTCTACGTCCAGAACGGCGGCACGCTCGTCAGCACCTTCAATACCGGCCTGGTCAACCAATACCACATTTCGCCCGAGACAGCGTATCCCGGAAACATGACCGATTTGTTCGGACTTGAGGTCCTGGAATTTGATCCCCTTTCGCCTGGCGACGATAACCATCTCACGTTCAAGGGCACATTCCCGACCAGCCATTTGCACCCGGCAAAAATTTGGTGTGATATCATCGAGCCCAAGGGTTGCCAGACGCTGGCTGTTTTTGCGAAAGATTTTTATTCGGGCCGCCCCGCCGTGACCATGAACACATTTGGCCTGGGCAAAGCCATTTATGTGGGCACGATGAGCCATCAACACTTTTACAGCGACCTTGTGGCCTGGCTGCGGCAGTTGTGCGGCCTGCAGCCGCTCCTGAAAGTGCCCGAAAATATCGAGGTCAGCATGAGGGAAAAAGACGGTACGCGCGTTTTCTTCCTGCTCAATCACCAAAACTCGCCGGTCCGCATTCAATTTTACAAGCCGATGCACGATTTCCTTACGGGCAACACGTTCTCCGGCAATTACGATTTGCCCCCGCACGGCGTGCTGGTCCTTGATGAACATCCCGAGATCAAGACCGCTGAAGTGCTGGCGTAATTTCCCTGGTGATCCTTTTGAAATTCATTTTGGCCGCGCTGGCGGTCTTAAGCTTCGGATTGGTTCTCTGGCAGTACTTCGCCGCGCGAATATTTCCGCTCCATAAACGAATCGCTGAGCCGGGTTTTTCACCGGCCATTACTATTCTTAAACCCCTCAAGGGTTCTGATGCAACCACAGCGGCCTCACTTGAGAGCTGGCTCAATTTAAACTACACCAGCCCTGTTCAGGTCCTCTTCGGCGTGGCCGTCGCCGATGACCCGGTCTGCGATATCGTCCGTGAGTTGCTTCAGGCGCATCCAAGTGCCGACGCGCAATTGGTGATTTGCAGTGAGGCACTGGGCATGAACGCCAAAGTGTCCACGCTCATCCAGCTCGAGAGAACGGCGAAGCATGATTTGATCCTGGTCAGCGACGCCGACGTTCGCGTGCCGTCGGATTTTTTGAGCAACTTAGTGGCTCCATTGCGCGAACCTGAGGTTGCGCTGGTCAATTGTTTTTACCGCATGGCAAACCCGGCGACCCGGGCGATGCAATGGGAAGCTGTTGCGATCAACGCCGATTTTTGGAGCCAGGTCTTGCAATCCAAAATGCTGAAACCACTCGATTTCGCGCTGGGCGCGGCGATTCTGATGAGGCGCAAATCTCTCGAGCAGGCCGGCGGTTTCGCGACCTTTGCCGATTGTCTGGCGGATGATTACCAGATCGGAAACCAAATCGCAAATAATGGCGGGCGCATTGCGCTTTGTCCCGTCGTTGTGGAATGCTGGGACGCACCAATGTATTGGCGGGACGTCTGGAAGCATCAACTTCGATGGGCGCGAACCATCCGGATCTGCCAGCCGGTGCCATACTTTTTTAGCATTTTGTCCAACGGCACCCTTTGGCCGTTGATTTGGCTGGTGGACTCCCTTTTGCGGGCACAAACCCCATGCGCTTTGGCGGCGGTAGTTCTCGCGTTCGGCCGGGTGGTCATCGCGCGAAATTTGCAGCGGCGGTTCAACGACGGCGGGCTTAAGCCTGCGTCCTTTTGGTTGGTACCGCTCAAAGATTTATTGCAGGCGGCCATTTGGGCCATCGCCTTTTGCGGGAACAAAATTGAATGGCGCGGCCGGAAAATGCGCCTGCGGCGGGATGGCAGCCTGGAGCCGATATTGTCGTAATTCTAAATGGCCGGCAGCACTTCAACCTGGGTGCTTTTCATCCAACCGCTCCTGCCCGAGCCGTCGCTGACCTGCACCCATCCGTTCCGTTGGTCCAAAACTGCCAGTTCCGCTCCGTCGTGGACGGCGAAGGCGTTTTGGGCGTCGTCAAACGGGCCGCTTCGCGTGACAGCGTCCGGCAAAACGACGACCGCGACGGAATTTGAAAAATGGGTCGTCGCGGCGGCGCCGAGGCCGATACAGAAGAAAACAGCGGCCACTGCCAGGCCCCGGGCAGGTCCGCGCAGGAACTGTTTCCACGCGGGACGAAGCTGCATGGCGGCCAACAGGAGGAACGCGAGCCAGAAGGCGATGGCGGCAATCGCGGTCCATTCGTTCAACGAAAGCGCAGCCAGCCAACCCTCCCACCAGGTTTGCCGCCAAGTTGTGCCCTGCACCTGATTGCGCGCAAAATCCAGGTTCGCCCGGATGTCTGCGTCGCGCGGCGCCAGCAGCGCGGCCCGGCGGTACGCAGCAATAGCCCGGCCCAAATTGCCCGACTTGAATTGCGCGTTGCCGGCGTTAAAGAGGAGGTTTGCCGAAACCGCGCCGGCATTCAAAATACTATCGTAGGCTTTGGCTGCGTCGGAGAATTTGCCTGCCGCGTAGAGCTGGTTGGCGCGGGAGAAATCCCCCGTGACGTCAGAGGCAAAAAGTGTCCCGGCGCAAAAAAATAGGGCGGCAATAATGGAACAACAGCGTCTCATACGTTCAACTCCTGAAGCTCGCTCACGGCGTTTTCGAACTTTGACGCCAAAGCGGAAAGCTCCTGGGAAGTCTGAACCCGCGCGTAACGCGCCTGGTTGCAGGCCTGAAACAGTTCCCGCAGTGAATTGAGCGTCTCCGGTTTTGCCCCCATTTCGGCCAATCGCTCATCCGCGTCCGCTTCGGTTATGGAAATGGCCGGACAGTCGAGGCGTTCGCCCAGTTCCTCCTGCAATAACCGGAACAGCGTGGCAAAAAATTCGTTGGATTTGTTTTCCGCGGCGAATTTATTCAAATCATCCAACCCGCCCGCAATGAGCTGCTGCACGGCCAGCCGCCGCCGCAAGCGCGGATTGTTGGCCAGGTTGTCGGTGCGCCGGCGCCAGACCAGCGCCGCGATGAATGCAACGACCGGAACACCTTGAAGCGCCAGAAACGCGGGCCGCGCGATCAGCGGGCCGCCTCCCTGCGCCAGTGCGCCCAAATTTTCCCGAATAGAAACAATGTCCTGCGGCGGCTGCGGTGTTTGGTTTTCTGGTTTTGTTCCAGCCACCGTGGGCACCGGCGTCGCCCCGGCCGAAGTGACGAGCAGCGGCATGGCTTGCTGGGTCAGCGTGTGGTAGTTGCCGTCATCCGGGTTGAAAAATGAGAATGAAATGGGAGGCAACTCATGGATGTTTGCGTTCTCGGGTGTCACAATTTCCTCGAACGTCTTGGAGCCTTCGTCACCCAAACCGTCGCTCGTTTCGGTTTTGGACGTGGGCGTAAAAATTTTGAAATCATGCCAGTCGGCATGGCTCGGAAGCGAGATCGAGTCGAATGATCCACGCCCGGAGATTTGCACGCGTACTGTCACCGGGTCGCCTACGGCAATGTTGGTGGGGCCGGCGTTTACCGACATCGTATAATCGCCCACAGCGCCGTTAAAATCAGGCGGAACATTGACCGAAGGCAGCGGAACCGATGTAGCGCTAACCGGGTCGGTCGCCATGGTCACTTGTTTCTGTTGCCCGCCAAAGAAGCCTCCAAATGGGCCCCAATTACCGTTTTCGCCGTTGACGAAAACCACGATGCTCGCGGAAATGGGACCCACGCTCAACGCGCCGGTTTTCACAGCCGTCAACGCGATGGAAATCGGAACGACCGAATACATGTGATCGCCGATGCGCGCGCGTTCAGTGCTGCCCTGGGACATTTTCCCAACGGTGAATCCGTCCGCGGGCATGGCGGTCAATTGCAAGCCCTGGGGATTTTGAGCGTCATCGCGAATAAATATTTGCAGTTGTCCGGCGATCATTTCACCGGGATACACCTTCTTGTCGGGCAGGTTGAACCGCATAAACGCGATTTGCGACCCGTCGTTGATTTGCGACGAACTGGGGGAGCCCGGCGGGGTCACGGTCAATTTTATCGGTTGCGTTTGGATACGCTGTCCGCCGAGGTCCGCCTGCATGGCGGGAATCCAATAGTCGCCGGCGTGGTCCGGGGTGACCGAAAAAGTCACCGTGAACACCGTGCTCATTTGGCCGTTGACCCAACTGACGTTCGAAGAATCTCCGGAATGTGAGATTTGCAAGCCGGGAACCTGCGGCGTTGGCACGTTTCCCGGCTGGCCACCCTCGAAGGTCAGCGAGAGCGTTGCCGTTTCACCCATCATGATGGTACCGCGGTCCAGCGACGCGCTGAAATTCGCCGCGCAGGCCGTGAAAGTGAAAAAAAGGCAGACTGCTAAAACCGCCGCGACCGGCGTAAACCGACGCGCTCCAGCGGCGTGAATAACGCTGTTGTTTCGAGTCGAACTGTTTGTTCGGTTTTTAGCCATTAAAACCTTGAGTGTATTGACAATACGAGCTGGAAAAAGTTCACGATTTTGCCGCACCTGTCAATGCGGCGATAAGCCCTTCCGATGTGTGTTCTTTAGCCTCGATTGCCGGGGACAGGCCCAGGGACCGAATGATTTTCGTGGTTTCAGGGCCGATGGACGCCAGTTTCATCGCGTGAAATTGCTTCAGGAGCCTGGGCAAATCGAATCGCACATGAATAAATCGCACCGTCGAACCGCTCGTAAACGTCATCCAATCCGCTCCATACTTTATAAAGTCTTCCGACGCGCCCGAAATGTCCTCCGTTTCGGCCACGGTTTTATACACGGCGATATCATCGGTAATGGCCCCGAATTCCTCGAGGGATTGCAGCAAATCCGGATTGGCGTCCTGCGCGCGCAGCAGGCAAATCTTGCAATTCTCAATGCTGCTGTGTTTGGTGAGTTGTTCGGCGATTTTTTTTCCGACATACTCATCCGGCATGGCATCCACTTGCAGGTGCATCGCTTGCAGCCTGGCGGCGGTGGCCGGACCGACGGCGGCGATTTTTGCGCCGCCCAAATCGCGCAGATCGTGAAAGTGCCGGAAAAACAATTCGAAGAACGCCGCGACGCCATAGGCGCTGGTGAACAACAGCCAGTCGTAGGAATTGAGCGCAAGCATTGCGTCCACAAGGTCCTGCCTGTTCTCCGGCTCCACGCGTTTGATCGCCGGTATTTCCAATACTTCCGCCCCCAGGTTGGCAAGTCTTTGCGAGAGTTCCGCCGCCTGATCGCGTCCGCGCGACACGACAATCCGCTTGCCAAACAACGGACGGTGTTCAAACCAGTTCAATTGATCGCGTAATTTGACCACGTCTCCCAGGACGACCAGCGCCGGTGGTGAAAATTTTTCTTTCTTCGCCAGCGCAGCGATCGTCTCGAGAGTGCCAGCGGCGGATTTTTGTTTGCCGCGCGTTCCCCATTGGACGATGGCCGCGGGCGTTTCGGGCGCGAGCCCGTTCGCCATGACGGCTTTTGTCCATTCATCCAGGTTTTCCGTGCCCATCAGTGCGACTTTGGTGCCGGGAATCTTTGCGATTTGGCTGTAGAGCAAATCCGATTCGCGCGGGACATCGCCTTCGTGGCCGGTAAACACGGTGAAACTGGAACAAAATTCGCGGTGCGTCAACGGGATGCCGGCGTAATTCGGTGCCGCGAAAACGGAGGAAACGCCCGGAACAACCTCAAACTCAATGCCCGCAGACGCCAGGGCGACGGCCTCTTCCGCGCCACGTCCAAAAATATACGGGTCACCGCCCTTGAGGCGCACCACGGCCTTGCCCTGGCGCGCTTTTTCGATCATGAGCGCGTTAATCTGTTCCTGGGAAACTTCCGAACGTTTGCGGCGCGAAATCAGTTCGGCCTCCGGGCGCGCCATGCGCAGCAATGCCGGATTAACGAGCAGGTCGTAGATGAGGACGTCGGCGCGGCGCAATAATTCCGCGCCGCGCAAGGTGAGCAAGCCCGCGTCGCCCGGCCCGGCGCCAACCAGATAAACCGCGCCTTTAGACTTCATCGACTTAAGTTAGGAAAAAACGCCCGAGGCATAAAGAATAAAACCAGTCCCACCCACCCTCTAACCATCTTACGTTCTCACGCTCTCACCGTCTCGCGTCTTCCCATCCTTCCCATCTGTCCCATTGTTTCAATAAATCCCTTGCGTCCCTCCGCCTCTTTGATCCCTCACATAGTTTTTAATTTTGGATTAATATTCCATTAATCTTGTTTGGCTGAAATTGGTCTCGCAGTATTGCTGCCGGCGCGAGTTGGAGTTTGGTAAAGTTCGAGGAAAGGGGGCCATGCCGGCAAAAATGCATTCAGAACCGAATCATCATCATTCGATTTGGGCTATGGAATGCAGGAAGCCTGGCCTGTTAAAATGAGACATTATTGATCATGAAAACAATTCATTTCGCGTTCGCTAACCAAACCAATGCCAGGTGGTCACAGTGCGCGTGTGTTCTTGGCGGTATTTGCCTGGCCACGCTGATTCGTTTCCCGTTTCGGACGATCATTCACGATGCCAGCCCGTTCATGTTCTATTTTCCCATCGTGGTGGTTGTGGCGATATTGTTTGGATGGAGACAGGGATTGCTCGCAACGGCGCTGTCCGTTCTGCCCGCCAATTATTACTGGATGCCTCCCGACAATGCGTTCGAGATGAATTTGAGCGATGCGTGGCATATCCTTGGATTTTCATTTGTTGGCCTTTCGGTGTCATGGCTGAGCGGGAACGCGCGCAAACATAAGCAATTGGAAGAATATATGCGCGCAACGCTGGCGAGCGTCGGCGACGCCATCGTGACGACCGATTCTCGCGGAAGTATCGTGTATCTAAATACGAATGCCCGCATGCTCACCGAATTGCACGGGGACGAGGGCATTGGACGCACGCTTGGCAGCACTCTGGACCTGTTGACAGAAAATGGCGAACACTCGCTTAATGCAACGTTCCAGAAGTCGTTCCTGAGCGATGACATTGAAACCCTTCCGCAGCGCGTCACCATCAGCAGCAAAAGCGGCAAACGTTATCGGTTGGCGCAGAAGACGTCGCGAATTCTGGATGCCGGGGGCCGAAAACTGGGTTTGGCGATTTTATTTCATCGCCTGGAATGCGATGACGCTGAATTACCCGCGACAGGTGTAGTCAGGAAAGACGACCCGCTGCATACCGCGTCCATGAAATTGCCGGCCCACTCTCGAACGGACGCGTCGGCAATTCGCGGCGGTCGAGTTCCGGCAGATTGGATCGAGGCGCGCGAATTCAACAAACGCGGATTGTTCATCGGCGGAGCGCCAAAATCGGGTACAACGCTATTGATATCTTTGCTGGACAGCCACCCGCAACTGGTGACGATGCCCGAGGAAACGTGCTACCTGGAAGACCGTCCGAAATACCTGGGCCTGAAAGATTATCAGTCAAAGTTGCGCGTATTGTTGGGACGGCTTGGAGCGTTGGAACCAGGGGCGGCTTGCCTCGGTGACATTCGCCATTACGCCAATTTTGACCATGACCGTTTTATCGCCCTGGCGGAAGATTTCGTCAGCCGGCCGGGAATGAACGATTCCCTGTTTTTGTCCGAGGTCATCCGCGCCTACGGGATTGTGGCCGGCTATGACTGGCAAAATTGCGTTTGCTGGGTTGAAAAAACGCCGAGAACCGAAACGTACGCCGGCTTTTTTGACGAGCTTTTTCCCGATGCGAGGCTCATTCAGATTGTCCGTGATCCGCGCGCGGTCTTTGCCAGTCGTAAAGGCCGCGTCGTTAAAGAAAACGGCGACTACACTGAGGCGCACCGGCTAACGCGGTCATGGAACAGCAGCGCGCTTGAAATTCCCCGAATGCGGCGGGACCCGTCGCGCTTTCTGGTTGTCCGGTACGAGGACCTTGTGAAGAATCCGCGCGCGGTTTTGGAGACGATTTGCGGATTTGGCGGTTTTGATTTCGACTCCCGGATGCTCGAACCGACGCGGGGAGGGGTCAATTGGCGCGGTAACTCGAATTTTGATCAGGCGTTTAATGGGATCAGCGCGGCCCCCGCCGAAAGATGGAAGACATGCCTGGCTGAAGATGAAATTTGGTGGATTGAACTGCATTGTCGAAACGGAATGGAGCTGAACGGGTATCAGCTCCGGACGCATGCCCGGTTTTCATTACTGCGCTGGTTGAAACGGCTGCCGGATGAATCTTTGAAAGGTTATCTTCGTGCCCGGCGTGACTCGCTTCGGCAGGGGCTGGGGTTGCTGAAGGAATGCCGGTTTGATGATAAATGAGTCACCCATTAGGGCATAGACGGGGAAACTGGTAATGAAGCCGAATATAAGGTAAAAAAGTGCGATTTTATTGGGGATTTCGGAGATTTTGGCGGTACTGATTGGGAACGACGGCCCGGAGTTCCAATCCGCGGTTTAGCACCCCGGAATTTCGTTTTCAATCACGGGCAATCCAGGTTCCTCTTTCAGCAAGGAACGGAGAGACAACTGCAGGGCCAGCAGTAAAGGAGGAGAATCAGGGGAACGCCACACCCCAGTCGTATCAGGATGGGTCCGGAGGGCGATACAGCCGGTAAATCGCTATGAATCGCCATTTACTCTGTTGGCGTGGCAAAGGCGAAAGGCGCGAAAAGGCCGCCCGCCTGCTGTCCAGAATCATCCATCGGAACTTCTTTGGCAGTCCGCCTCCCAATTGCACGCGTAAAGCCCCAAAAGCTTTCGGGTGGCCACGATGATGCCCGTGGCACTCATCATGGCGGTAACTTCATGGATCGCCCTGGCAATCCTGGCCGTCGGCAAACGTCGCATTCAACAGGTGCGCTACGTCGAAGAAAAAGACGCGAATTTTCTTCCGCATTGAAGCACGGTGTCCACCCTTTAGGGTGTCCCCTTGCGGCCAACCACCCTCTTCAGAAACGTTCGTCTTTGTGCCCATCCGTGTTATGGTAAATCCATGAAGCCTCGCGCGCGCGCCTCAAAGCCTCGAGCCAAAACTGTCAGGGCGGAGCTATTCATCGCACCGAAGCTTCCGGGCGAAGGCGGACCGTCCCGCCATCCACGCCTCTCGAAGCAAACAAATCCCAAACCGAAAACTCCATCGCCTGAAGAGACGGCGCTGACGGTGCTAACTATCGGCCATTCCACGCGAATGATTGAAGATTTCATTCGGCTCCTGCAGACCCACGGCGTGGAATGCCTGGTGGACGTCCGCACCATACCGCGCTCGCGGCATAATCCCCAGTTCAACGCTGACGCCCTGCCGGGCTCGCTGAAAAAGGCCGGGATTGAGTACAAGCATATGGCCGCATTAGGCGGATTACGACGCGCGGCCCGCGACTCCGTCAACGCCGGCTGGCGCAACGCTTCGTTCCGGGGTTACGCCGACTACATGCAAACGCCGCAGTTCGCCCGCGCCGTGGAAAATTTGGTCCGCCTGGCAAAACGACGGCGGCTGGCGCTGATGTGCGCTGAAGCGGTGCCGTGGCGATGTCATCGCTCGCTTATTGCCGACGCCCTTCTCGTGCGCGGCATCGTAGTCGAAGACATCATGAGCCTGACCCGCCGCCAGCCTCACACTCTGACGCCCTTTGCCAAAGTCCACGGCCTGCAGATCACGTACCCGGCTGAAGATTTATTCGCAAATTCTGCTGGATCTGCTTCCGCCACGCACTGATCACCTGCGCCTCGTCCGCGTGTTCCGGCCATTTCGCGACCGCCGCCGCCACTTCCTCGATTATGGCTTCGGCCCGGCCGCGTTTCATTTGGGTGACTTTGGCGCACGCGCGAAAATCCTCCAGCGTGAAACCGTCGCGCTTGCCGTTCAGGCTCATCTGATGCGCCGCCGTAAATTTGCCCTGCGGATTGTAGCTATAGGTCATATCAAAAGCCGGCGCGAGCGACCATTGCCCGGTCTTGTCCATGAGAAACCCGATATTCTTCACGTGATCATCCTGGTTCCGCGCGATGATGTTGAACGCCATGCGTCGGAACAGTTCCTCGACTGCCGCCATCGGCAAATTGAGCTGGCGAATCGTCAAAAATGCCTGCTCATACGAATAGGCCCCGGCCATGCTGAAATCAAAATGCGCGAGCGCGCAGAGCGATTGCATGTGCAACTTCTCGCCATTGGCGAGCCGGTCAAAACGGCGCGTCATGAAATGCCGCCGCCCGCTTTCCTCCAACAACCGGCATTCGCTCATGGTAATGCCCGCGGCCCGGGCCATCAGGTAATAGGCATATTCAATCGCGCCGAGGCCTTTCGGGTCTTCGAGATCCTTGTCCTTGTTACCGCTCACGCCGTCGAACTTCAGGAGCCAATAATCAAATCCCGGTCCGGCCGCCACCTGCCCGGAACGGACTTCGTTTGTCTGCCGGTTCCAGGCAATAATGGCCTTGGCCTTCACGCCGCCGGCGGAGGTGCCAACGCGCAAAATATCGCCGAGCGCCTTTTTGCGCTCTTCGGTGGCGAAGGTTGCTTTCAAACTTCGGCGATGAGTCAAAACTTCCGACGCCAGTTTCACCAGCGAATCGATCTCGATCTTTTTCGCCGTCCGCGGCCTGGGCCCCAGCGCCGGGGAAAATTCCAGCGCCCCCATGCCGCGTGTGCCGATGTAGCACAGGCGTTCCACCGCATTAAAACTTCCCGGCGTGCGGCCCTGCGTCGCCAGCCAGGCGTCGATCAGGATATTTCCGAACTGGTCGGGCAACGAATCGGCCAGCATGCCCGGCAATCCATGAAAAGTTTTTTCCGATAATTGCGGGAATGTGTAGACCCGGTCCGTCAATGGCATGTTGATGGGCGATAGCTCAATCCCGCTACGCGCAAATTCCGGATCGAATTGGAACGCGGCGTAGTTGCTCCCGTCCTCCAGCGAAACGGCTCCAATCGTCCGGCCCCAAAGCTTGACTTCCGCCACCGTCATGATTCATCTCCCCAATGCCACTTTTTGGCCGATGGTTTGGCCGTTGGCTTCTGGCCGCCGGAAGCGCGCTGACGCTGTTTGCCCCGCAGCTTCAGTTCCGCCATCGGGCTCGGCGCCGATTCCGGAATCAGCGCTTCAAAACGATCCAACACATTCAGCACGCGGCACACGCGAATAAAGCCCGACAACTGCGTCGCTACCGCTCCCCCTTCAAGCCGTTCCACCGTCCGCTTGGATACGCCAGCCTGTTCAGCCAGTTGCGCCTGGGTCAAGTTGGACGCCAATCGCGTCTGCATCAGCCGCTTGCCAATCTCAGCCAATACAGCGTCATCTGTGGCAGTTCCATTGATTTTCATTACTCGCCAAATATGTCGAATTAGACCCTAAAAGTCAACTTATTTCGCCATTTATGACGAGTAAAAGCTTTAAAACCACGAATCAAACAAGGGCGCCAGGACGCCCTGGCAAAAGAGCAAAAGGACATCTGAAAATATGAGCGCTGAAAGAATCGAAATCCAAACTGATCGCAAAATGGGTCTGCCAAGCGCGCAAAGCGACGCCACAAAAAACAAATCAGCCAAATCCACGGGACAACGATGTCGTCTGAATCATTCGCATTGGGCATTTTATACTCCACAGCCCATAGCACAGCAAAAACGGCAAAGACCAGACCGTTGTACAGGGCGAAGGCTGCCAGACGCACGCGTAGCGCGTGTGTCACCCGCTTCTCGGCGAGCAACAAATCAATGTGCGGCGGATCAGGCAGCGGGTTGTGTGGCGCATCCTGCATCATTATCGAACCTGCGCCCGATCCGATAAATTGTCCAATATATTTGCGTCCCTGTCTCCCATCTCCTTTCTCCATAATGCATTTCATTAGTTTAAAATACTTATTCACAATGCAAGGGTTGGACAGCCTTTGTCCAACCCCCTCTGCGAGAATATCCGGCGTAGTATGAAGCAACCATCATCCTCACGATCACGAGTTGTATTGGAACCGGAGCTGGAAGCCATGGCGGCGCTTTGGCCGCCGGCCAAGCGGCTGGAAATGGCACGCGTCTTTTCCCGCTGGGCGCGGCAATTGAGAGTCAGCAGTTTTATCATGACCACGGACGCGCGCGGCCGGGTCTTTCCCCGGCCGTCGCTGCCAAAGATTTCGCGGCGCAAGGTGGCGCTGAATTAGTTCACTTTCTCTTCGGCCCACTGCGTTTTCGCGCCTTTTCGACCAGACCCTCGGCAACGTGAATTGCTTTTTCGAGGTCGGTAACTGTGTCGTGGAGCTTTGCCGTTGATTGCGGCAAAGACGGGCGGGCCGCTTCCGCCTGAGCGCGCCTGACTTCTTCACCGGCGGCAATCGACTCTCTCGTGCGCGGAGGCATTCCCGGCGATTTCGCAGCCAATTCGCAAATCTGCCGCAACAGCAACTCTTTGGCCCCTTCCACATCCTGGCCGATCTCCAGCGCGTACTTTGCCACACAGGTCTGAATAACTTCAGTCTCCGTCACACCCAGCGCGCGGGCCACATTCTGCAAAATCCGGATGGTCTCCGGCGACATTCGAAAATTTTTTTGAGTGGTTTCGGCCATATTTTTCGCGGTGAACATACGTTTTTGTATAGCAACTTGCAAGGTTAATGTTGACATCGTATAGCGTTATGGTAGTATAGCGATGTAACTTACATTTTATCCTATGAACACAGTACCAGATAAAGAACGGAGAGAAACGAAACCGCAACCGCGTAACAGCTTAAACGACAAAAGGATGATGGCATTTCGCTTCACGACTGACGTTGTCCAGTCCATCAAGGAAATGGCCGCCCGCAATCGCCTGACCCAGGCGCGCGTATTGGAACTCCTGATTGAGCGCCACGGCAAAACGCTTCGCCTGTGAACCGCGTTTCTCTCATTAGAGCCGCGACAAGCGCGCCCCGAATGCTTTCCGGGCGCAGGGAGCGGTTGGCCGGCCGGCGCAAGCCATTGCCAGAAACCGCTTGCTCACGCGCGCGGCTCTGTTCCCAACAATCCACGCAACCGGCAATCCACAAATCCAATTGTTTTCCCAACTGCTGCGCCCCGAAAGCTTTCGGGGCTGAACAAAACCCTCAAGTTCCGCTGGCCTCTGAAGACGCCTCATTTCGGCAAGTGCCGGGCAATGCGGAAACAGCAGTTGGGTCACTCTCCCAATCCTCATCGTCATGCTCGTTCTCAAGACCAACTCATTTCAACCACATGGCGCGTGTTGCGTGTTGCGTCAAGAATAACTGGACGGTCCCCGCACCATACTCGACGCACCACGCAACACGCACGCCAGCTACCGCTTCAACATTTTATGGCAAGCGGCGCTGCCCCCGCTTTAACCCTTCAACGAATTCTTATGCAAACAGGCCACTCCGCTAACCGACTCAACTACACCGGCGCTCGCGCCCTCCTGATCGCCGTCATCGAACAGGCCGTCAACGATTTCAAAGAACTCGCCGCCGCCGGCCGCATCGTCAACGGAACCGTCATGCCCGGAACAGGCATTCGCGATTACAAAACCGACGCCGATATCCAGGCCCTCGTGGATTTTTTCAACAGCGACGTAATAGACGAATGGATTTTTCTCGGTCGCATCCAAATCAATCCAAACTTCATCCGCGAAAAACTGGGGCTACAACGCCAAAAGAATGACCTCTATCACCCTGACACGGTTCCTGGCAGCAACGTCGCGTTGCCCCGTCCGCGCAGACTTGGCGCGGATTGACCATGCTCGCGACATGGAATGAAATTGAATATGAATAACCACAAACAATTCAACGCCGGAAATTCAAAAAACTCAAAACGAGAAAACACGGCGCCGCCGGCTCAGCCCCTGCTCATTAAGGAACTCGCCATGGCCCTGGGCGTCTCCTCGCGGTTCGTCTATCAGATGCGCTCGTGCGGTTTCCCGATGCGCGGCGATACTCGTCAACGTCAGATGGCCACCCTCAACGAAGCCCGCGCCTGGATCTACGCCAACAACTTCCGCCTCATCAACGGCGCCGGCGTCACGAACGCCAGGAAATCAACCCTCCAAACGCTTAGCTCGTTCGCGCCATAAAGCCAGGCGGGCCATCCCTACCGCACAGCTTGTGGCTGTGGCTGATCCGCTGGAGCTGCCGCGGCCGCAATCTTCTGCGCCAGTTCTTTCGCCGCCTCGGGATCCGTTTGTTTGAGGAATTGCCAATGGACCAGCATATGTTCCTGGACGCGTTGACGGGCGACGGGATCTACTGGCGCGCCGATTTGGCCTTGTTTTTGGAGCCAGCCCAGGTCGACAAGGATGCGTGTGGCGTGGTCTTCGCCGGGCAATACGGCGGCGGGATAACCTTCTTTCAAAACCAAAATATCGATCGCTTCGGCTTCGGCTTCGCTATTGGCTTTTTGATTTGTCGGGATGAACGCTTTCAAAGCCAGGCGCGGGTCGTCGGCATATAATGCTTCTTTGGTGAGTTCTTCCATGCTCACGTTTGGGTTGCCTTGGAAGGCTTGCAGGCGGGCGATGGCCATTTGCAATCGTTTTTGCCGATTCCAGCCGTCCGGCGCGCCGTCGGGGAAAATCAAATAGCCATCATGCAATGCGGCTTCGGGCAACGTGCCAATGTTGCCCGCGGCATAAAAACTGAAGTCGCTGCCTTTGAACTGGCAGAGCAGGCCCCAGATATGCCGGTAACAGTCCGTGAGCGAATCGCGGAAGATCATGGCGTTGTCGTTTGTGCCGGCGGATTGCAAGGCGCTGATGCGCTGATTTTCCGTGGCCGTGCGCGGTTTGCCCTGGCTGTTGTTCGTCAAATCGCTGATGCCGAAATCCGGCGTCATCGACTGTTGCTCGCCCAGGCTCGCGGCGAAGGCCAACTCTTCGTCGTACGAAATCGGCGGCGGCGGAAATTGCACGCCCCTGATATTCTGCGGAATAATTTCTCCCGGGCGCCATTGCAGATTTGACACGTTCGGAATATCGCCGTCTGCCGTGAGAACGGGCCGATTGCTGAAGGTGATGGCGTCGGCTTTTTCGTTCCACAGTTTGGTAAGATAGTTTTCGACGGGCGCGAGCAGTGCGGCCAGGCCGCGCGGCGAGTACCAGCCTTCTTCTTTGACCTCGGCCTGGAAGGAGAAGAAGGGGAGGGAGACTTTGGGACAGCCTGAAGGCTGGACACCATACTGGACACCATACTGGGCACCAAACTTATACGGACAGCCGAAAGGTTTGCGAATCTCCAGGTCCGGATTTTGCGGCGAGTAAGTGTAGACCGTCCAGCCGTTATCAGTTTTCACCCAATGTTCCCAGAGGATGATGATATACGCGTTAGTCGAGTGCGTGATGCCTTCCCGCAATTGTTTATCACGCACGTACTGCAGCAGCGTGTCCATTTGCTCGACGCCGCGGATTTGACGGAGCGTGTCGGGCGATTGATCGAAGCGACGATTGCGCTGGTAGCGGCCCACGGTCCATTGCTGGATGTGGACAAATTCGTCCGCGTCTTTCAGGTCATCAGCCATGTCAGGCACGAGCAGGAACATGGGATCGATGGCTTCGAAGACGAGGGCGTTATCGTTGAACGGGTCGGTGGTGACTTTGAGGACGCCGCGTCCGCGCAGGAGCATGGTGTCGACCACGGAGCGCATCTTGCGGAGGAAATTGGATTTCTGGAAGACGCGAAAGTTGAACCAATCGGCGGCGGCCTCGGCAAGCGTGTCCGCTTGCGGTTTGATGGAGACGAACGAGGCGAGGCGGTTGCCGGACATGATTTGTCCGAGCCAAAACGGTTTTTGTTTGCGAATGGCCATGTCGATGGCGGGATAATGGCCGTCGGTGGCAGTCGGAAAAGGTTTGTTGCGCCGGCGGAGGCCTTCGTGGCGCATGATGGAAAAGGCGCGCTGCCTTTGTTCCCAGGGCAGGCGTTCGAGCATCATGCGATGAGCTTTTTCGTAAATGTCTTTGGCACTCATGAATTAAAACGTTGAAGGGTTGAAGGGTTGAAGCGGTTTGCGTCGGGTATTAGGGTGCGAAGGAATTAAAGGGACGCAAGGGGCAGAACCAAATCAGGTTCGAGGATGAGGACGAGGACGAGGACGAGAAGGAAAAATCCTCGCGAAAAGGACAGATCGGATGAATGGGCCGGATGGATGCGAAAATGCCTTGTATTTGCGAGGTTTGGCAGGATGTTTTCGCACGGATCTGTCCCCCCACCAAGCGGGACGATTTGGGACAGTTCATGCCTTTGCTTCGGGTGGGGCTGACGTATAGGTTATTGTGGTTACTGGGTTTATGAAGATTTCCGTATTGTGCGTGCGGCGGTCGCGCAAAATTGGTAGAGACAGTTAAGAGAGAGTGGTTTGTTTGAGCCTCGTGCCTCGGCTGTCGAGAGACCGCCCTCACCCCGAGGAGAGGGAGGACGCTTTG
Organism: Verrucomicrobiia bacterium; assembly: GCA_035933915.1. GTDB lineage: Bacteria > Verrucomicrobiota > Verrucomicrobiia > Limisphaerales > UBA11358 > UBA11358. The sequence continues at coordinate 2,075 of DASYYL010000253.1, read as the reverse complement.
AGGGACATTCGACATCGTACGAGGGTTTGAACGACGGCAGAAACCTTGGAAAAGGATCAGAGCCTCCTCACGTCGGCTGCCACGGAGATCGGGGCGGACGTGATGAATGGAACGAGGTGCGTTGTGGTCTGGTTTTGCGGTTCGTTTCATTTTTAGTCAGAGTCTCCCAAGTTTAGCTGAAGTCGGCTCCGGGGATCACGAATTCCTGGTTCCGATTTTCTTCGCCGAATACGCGCCATTGTCCTTCGAAACCGTCCCAGGGGCCGCGATCACGATCGGCACCGGAGATGTTGACGGAATGAATTTGCCGCACCGGCGCCATGGCGCCCAGGACCGCATCCGCGCGATCCGGACTGCCCACCCCGCGCTTTCTCATGTCGGTCTTGCTTTCGATGGCGAGTTTGCCGCGAATATGCGGCACGCGCTTGCGGTCGAGCAATTGTGCGCGCAGGTCGTCGTCATCGGGCAAGATGATTTCGCGCCGCGCAATTTGTTTTGCGCCCTCGAACCACATTTCGGCGGCGAGGTTCGCGTAGTGCTGCGAGTCTCGCGCCGCCGCGCCGTTGTTCACACGATTGATGCGCCAGCCCATGGCCTGCAATTCATCGCAGATCAACTTCCCACCACCGCCGTCATCGCCATAAATCTGGTATGGCTTGAGCCTGAGCCTCGTGTAGGTTGCAATCAGATGCCCGCAAACCGTGCGAAGGTTATCCGCCCGAAACGTTTCCTCGATTGTGACCACATTGCCATCGCGCAACGCCACGACAGTTTCATCCCCGTCCCCGGTCCAGGCGAAGTCACAAAACGCTTTTCGCTCGCCGGCAGGGCCCCTTCTTTCGGGAGGAGGATTGGCGATCAAATCTTCCAGAGGCTTCAGTTCAATGACCGCGTCGGCGACTGAATCGGAAAACTCCGCCAGGACCATCGATTTGAAAACCGGATGATTTTCGCTCCATTTAGCCAAGAGCCTGTCTATTTCCGCCTGTTTCCAATGCGGACATTCCGACGCCCGCTGCACAAAGGTCTGATAAAATTTCTTTCGTGTCGTGTGACTGCGATAGAACTCGCCTTCGGCGTAACCGGGCGAACTGGCGATGAGGAGGCGGGTGGGTTTGCAGCGTTCGATGGACTGGAAGATGTCGTCTTTGACGGTTTTGGCTTCGTCCACGATGATGAGGAGCGGTTCATCGGGGCCGCCGGCGTGATGGCCTTCGAATTTGCCGGCTTCGTTGGTGGAGAACCCTTCCCAAAAGCATTTGGCGTTTGGGGTTTCGATGCGCGGGGTCCGCAGGAATTTCCAATCGGAAAAGTGCCTTCGGTAGCCGTGGAGCGCAGGCAGGAGCTGGTCTTTGATTTGGCGGTAACAGCCGCTGGTAGTGATGACGTGGCCTTTAGGATACATGGCCAAATGCCAAAGGATGAGGGCGCAGATGACGTGTTTGGTCTTACCTCCTTCGTTGCAGGAACGGAAGGAAACGCAAGCGCCGGGCGGGCCCATGGCGCGCAGGACGTCGCGTTGCTTTGGGTACAGTTGCATGCCGAGCCTTACTGTGGCAAAGCCATCGGGCGAACCGGCAGGCACAAAGATAGTGTTAGAGGGTTCGGGCATATTGGCGGTCTTGTTCGAGTTCTTCTTCGCTAACGCCAGCGATGGTTTGGTGTTTTTGCGCGGGTTCGGGCTCCGATGCGTCGTCGGATTTTCCGTCGTGCTTCAATTGGCCAAAAACGTGGGGAAAGCGGCGTTCGAGGAGCCACCGGAGCAGCGGACCGGGTCTGGCGGTGATGAGGTCGGTGGCGGTGTGGAGGAACTTGATTTTGGCCTGAGCCTGTATGGCGGCGAGTTCCGGGTGCCGTTGGAGATGTTTTTTGTAGGCTGCCGCGGTAACGGGCTCGCCTTCGAGGGCGATGTGGATGGGGACGCCCCTGGCGACGAGTTTGGAGACTCGAAAGACGAGTTCTGGAGTGACTTTGGATTCCGGTCCGGGTTTATTGGTCGTGTTCATCTACTACCATATATGGGCAGACGACGACGGCATGTTCAACAGGAACAATCGAAACTTTTTGGAACTTTT
>DASYYL010000240.1:0-34986 GCA_035933915.1 Verrucomicrobiia bacterium | reverse complement strand
TGCCGGAATTAACCGAAGCCATTCGGGAATTTATTCGCGTCAACAATCAGAATCCCAAGCCGTTCGTTTGGACCAAAAAGGTCGAACAGATTTTGGAAAAGGTCGGCAATTGTAAAGCCGTTACTGAAACACTACACTAGTGGTTAAATCCCATTTCGTTTGGTTCGTGTATTTCGCGGTTCGACCCCGGCTTCCAATTTGGTGGTTATTGTTGCTCCGGTCCATAGTTCGGCGAATGAAGTTTCCATTTTTGCACGTATGGCGTGGAAACTGGAAACTTCGGGAAACTTCAATGGAAACCAAGTCGTTTCCAGACCCAGAAACTGGCTTTTGTTGGCAAATTTGGGTGGGAGAGGAAACTTGAAAAATCGCATGTGGAGGAAACTTCGAGGTATATTCTGGCCCTTTGAAGTTTCCTTGCGGCAAGAACGGGCGAACCTGATCCGCAGCCTTCTCGCCTGCAGCCTTCCTCCGTGCTATTGATGATATGAAGTCGGAAAGGGTGCTACACGTGCTACATCGTTGATTATCAATTATTTAGGGTGCTACATTGGGTGCTACACGCCCGCTACAGGGGTGCTACAAAATCGCGGGGCCGGCGGTATCCGCGCGGAGCGGCAATGGAAATTCGGCTGAGGAAAACAGATTTTCCGCACCCTGTTGCAAAGGCGTAATCGAAAAGATCAGCGCTTTTAGGAGCGAACTCTGCGTCAAATGGCTACTTACTGGCATTGTATTAACAATCAGAGTGAGCAACGTCTCAGCAATTTGTGAGCGGTGTGTGAATAATGTCGAAACGCTGTGAATAATTAATCTGTCGCTCTTAAGCTCTGTGCACATGTTCTACAACATAGAAGCGACTTTCGATCGAGAAGGAGTATAACTGTCCTGAAAGGGTAAGACGATTCGAGAATTAAATTCTTCAGATAGAAATATGAGCAAAAAAGCAGACGCGGTAGGGCTCGGATTGCCCTCGAAGGCTAAAAAGGGCGTAAATAAATCCCCCGGCAAAGCGGGAGAATTTCCGACCGGCTATTTTCGGCTGCGTGATTACGAGTATGCCCAACCCCTTTACGATTTGGCGTTTTTTCTTGAAGCGGATGCGACATCGAAAAACGAAGAGATTCCAAAGTATAGAACCTTTTCACTCTGGCGCGCCGCTTATGGATTCGACGGCTATTCAGTTTCGTTGGATCGATGGCTTGACCATGAAATCAATGATGATTCCCTCGACTATGTTCCTTCGGCTCGGATTCAAAATTATCTGCTGAATGTTCGCGAGTCAGGAAGCATTCCAGAGTTGAAGGAAAGCTTTTCCTCGGCAGCTTTCGATAGGCTTCGCCGCTTGAGAGCCGTAAGAGGCCTTGGCCTGGCTCAAGTCGCAGAAACGTTGAACTTTTCGGATACACCGCCAGAGCAATGGTTAAATGCGGCAACTCTTTCCACTGGGCTTTCGAAGACGATGATTCTCGAAATTTATCAGGGAGCCCCGAGCCGGTGGCAGGCGGCGCACGTCGTCCCGCCATTGGTTCGGCTGCTTCACGGATTTGACCTCAATGGATACCGAATCTGTGCGATAGACGGCATCCGTGATGGGGTTTCCCCGATTGAAGATGGTTTCGTGGTCGTAGCCACTGGGACATTAGATCGGCAACGCGTAGAAGCTGTCTTGAGTAGTCAATCCCTTTTTCGGGTAAAGCATTATCATGTCGATAGCTTCATGATTCAGCACTATCTCGGCTGGCACTTTGAGCTGAAATTCCGTGCCGATGAGACCGGGTTTAGCCTTCAAAGTTGGGCGTTTGAAATGGATCCCCTGCTTCAAACCAAGACTACGCTAAAGGGTGACCTTCATCTTCATACCGCGTGGTCCGACGGAAACGCTTCGTTGGAATCCATGGCTTCGGCAGCGAAGCTGAACGGTTCAAAATACATAGCCGTGACAGACCACAGCCGTTCTTGCAAACTACAAGGTGGGTTGACTCCGGTAATGTGGATCAGGCAGGCAGCTGCCATTAGAATAAACAGCCCAGAATGCCCAGTTCTTCACGGTATTGAAGTCGATATACTCCAGGACGGTAGTTTGGATCTGCCAAATGGTTTGCTTGCTGGGATGGACATCGTTGTTGCGTCGGTCCACTCAAATTGGGCGGACGACAAGCAGGTCAACACGGATCGCCTCATTACCGCAATTGAGAGCGGCTTCGTTGATATAATTGGCCATCCCACGTCTTCCGTCTTAGGGAAGCCCGGTGTTCCGAACTATTTTCGACCATCCGCTACAGTCGACTGGAAGCGCATTTATGCTCATTGCTCGAAATGGAGAGTGGCATTGGAGCTTAACTGTTTTCCGTCCCGCTTGGATCTTTCTGTCGGGATGCTAAGAGAGGCTATCGAGGCCGGTTGCTGGATTTCTCTGGGCTCGGATGCGCATTCTCGCTCACATTTGCGTCACCTAAAGTTTGGCGAACACATGCTTAGGAGTTTACCAACCGACAATGTTCTGAATTTTCTAGATTTCCACGTATTAAAAGAATGGCTTTCTTCCGCCCGTGTAGTTAGGGCATCCATTCCGAAATCGGCGCCCCAGCAAATTCAACAGGACTTATTTTTCAAGCCGCAGGACAGCTCACCTTGCACAAAAATCAGGATTGAGCTGAATGCACCGCAACAGGTTCCACGGGGCTCGAGAATTGTTGGCTTCGATCTGACGGCAGGAAAAGGGAAACCGACAGGGGTTGCGCTTTTGAGTGAGATGAATGTTCAAACGTGTTCACTCGTGAGCGATCAAGATTTGCTCAATTACATAACGACGCACAAGCCGACTCTCGTTAGTATAGATTCGCCTCTCGGATTTCCTGGCGGCGGTTCGGAAATAGATGTTTCCGCTGGTATTGTTCGTGTCGCGGAGCATGACCTTTCGAGCGTCGGGATTCCCGCGTACCCAGCCTTAATCGATTCGATGAAAGAATTGACGCTGCGCGGCGTGCGATTGCGAAAAATGATCGGAGAACTTGCAAATCCTCCCGTCGTTATTGAGTCATACCCAGGGGCGGCCCAAGATGTTTTATCTATCCCTCGAAAACAAAAAAGCTTGGAGCTTCTTCGAAATGGCCTGCGAGAACTCGGGCTTTCCGGCCCAGGCTTGCTGACAAAATCCCATGATGAAATGGATGCAATCACAGCCGCCGTGGTAGGCCGCTTTTTTGAAAGTGGCATATATTTGCCTATGGGAATTGCAGCTGAGGCGCAATTGATAGTTCCCAAAATACGGCCACTCGCTTTCGAGCCTCGCCCAATTATATGCCTTGCGGGGAGGACTGGTGCCGGCAAATCTGTTGTCGCTCGATACTTAGCCCTCTTTTTTGGATTTCATTGGATTAGGACGCGAGATATTGTCAAGGCAATTTTGATTGACGACACAAAGACGACCTCGCGCCAAAGGGTCTATGACAAAATTATAACGGCGGACGAAATCACGGAGCAAGATGTGCGTGATTTTGGGGCTCTGATTTTGGAGAAATATAACCAAGGCCCAATTCGCGCCCGACTCTCAAAAACTGTGCATGACCTAACAGAGCCTTTAGTCATCGACTCGATCAGAGATTTGACCGATTTGGATTTTGATAACATTGAGCGTCCGATTTACCTCTGGTTTGTCGAATGCCCTGACTCTGTTGCCAGCCAACGAATCGCTGAAAAGGCGAGACTTCCATCTTTCAAGGGAAGGCTAACAAATTATCGCATTGACGGAAAAATTAAACTGCTCAGAGAGCGTTGTGATTGGGTACTTTCGAATCTAACGACACTAGAGGACTTGCGGTGGAAAATAGACGACAAGCTATTTGAGATTTCAGATCTCCGGTAGGTAAACTCATACCTGAATCTTAGACTGGCGTTTGTCGACGATGTAGCGTATGACCGGAAACCGGAGTTCTTCTTTCAATGAGTCGACGTCCAGGCGACGATCTCGCACGAGTTGGCGAACAGACATTTTTCGCAGATGCGCAGGCAAATGGTCCAAATCATTTAGGCGCAACGTCTTGTAGTCTTCTTCTTCGATTAAACGCGCCTTAAACCCTGGCAGACGGAGGTCCCGAAGCACTTTTAGAACGCTTCCTTTCGCGCCGATGGAACGAAACAACGCTTTCATCTCTCCAAAGGTAAAAAGATCGAGCATCTGTGCAACTTCAACGTCTCTTCGGATATATGCCTTAAGCAGTTCCCTCAGCGTTGATGCTTCGCTTAAGTCCTTCAGAAAAAGCTCCAAGTGCTCCAGTTTTCCCCCCAAAGTCGGAGGGCCCATGCATAAAAGTAGGTCGAATCGACCAGTCCTCTTAATTGCTGGGTCGAATCGATTTTGGAAGTTTGTTGCCATGAAAAAGATAACCCGCCGTCTTTCGTGAAGCTTTGCCAGCTTCGGGAGCATTGAGGTTGTGAGCAGTTGGCTCGTAGTGTCCAAATGCCAGTCTTCGGTATCCCGTGTCTGAACAAGCGCGTCCATTTCGTCAAACAGAATGACAGCGCCATTTAGGTCCATGAGATTGTTAAATATCCTATCGGCATGCACGGAAATGCCTTCGACTCCGTCCTTTAGAAAATGCGAAGGATCTAATTCAACCAAGGGCCAACCCAGACATTGTGCGACGCAACCGCACAATTCGGTCTTCGAAGTCCCTGGTGGACCAAAAAGCAAGGCAGACACTTTCCCAGAAAGGCCATTTCTGTGCAGGTCCGGGCTGTCCTTCAGCGCCGGCTTGACAATGTGTTCATTGACTAAGGAAACCAGACTCCTCGACCGCCCCCTGATCAATATCTCGATATCGACGAAGTCGTCCAAGGCTTCCTTTACCTGTTTGTGCCTCTTCGCCCTATATAGGGCGAAGAGCTTCTGCTCGATCTTCCTCGAGAGCGCGTCTTCGGCTTCCCAGAGGAACATGTGGACGACCGCAGTAGCCCAGGACTCGGGCATTCCGGTCGTTAGAGTCATCGGTTGTCCTCCAGAATTCCAGCCTCTATACAATTCGCCGCTCCTTTTATATTCAAATCGGTTTTGCTTACACCAGAGGATTGCGCGTCCCACTGCGTCAAAGGCGCCGGGTATCTCCAAAATACGCACCTCTCCTTTGCCGAACTCATTAAGTAGAGCTTCGAGCATTTCGAATGTGAAGCAAAAGTTTCCACCTGCGTCTGGATAGTGGAACAGTGGAAAATATTTAGGCCAAATCCCGGAGTCTGCTTGGCATTTGAATAGCAATTTTAGTCCTGATTCCAATTCGGGTTCAGATGGCAGTGGACCTAAGGCATAAATGGACTCATTAACATTCTCCAGGGACTCCGCCAAAGTTTTAAGCTTCTTGCAAATGCATGCAGCCATCGCCATGGCGATCGGATCCATAAAAGCGTCGTTCCGTGCCGTTATCAACGAAATTTGCCTCCAGAATTCTCGAGCGGCCCAACTCGCGACATCCTTCCAGAAATCATACTGGAGCACTGGGGAAAGATTACTGCGATCGACTGCGTCTAGAAACCAATAGACAACCGCGGCAGAGACTGGATAGGCTTCGACCCTCAGATTTTCGAGGCCAGGTTTGGCGAGATTTTTAAAAACTGCTTCCAGTGACCACCTTGTCCTCCCGCCTGCCGATGGAACGGGCTTATAGTCACCATCCGGGAATTTTTTCCTCTCCTGCTTTTCGCCAATGTGAACGAGCAATTTTGAATCCTTTGCCTCAAGTCTCCCCTTCTCGACGAGCATACCGAAGGTCCGCAACACCAATGCGGAAGTGAATGCATTCATTTTAGTAAGGCCTGAACTCGTCCAGCGATTCGTCTCAAGGATCATTTCAAAGCACTTGTTGGGACTCCACTTCCGCTTGTCCAGCCTTGCTTGGAACGAATCCAGCTTGCCCGTAATGCTTAATCCCATTAGGCAAGAGCAACTGACGGTAACCCCGACGTCATTCTTCCGATGTTCGGAGGTCGGAAGTCGTACAAACGTTTGTCCGTCCCTTTGATGGATAAACGAAGCCAAGTCCTCAACAACTGTGTCGCATAGCGTTTTTGCCATTCCTCTTAGGTCGCGCAGTTCGTCAAGGTCTAGGTCGACTTTGTCCAAAGGGTTGTGTTCAATCGGCATGGATTCGCTTTCCTTCGTTGAACTTTTGCGAAAATCGAAATTATTCATGATTGCGGACCATCAATTTGGAATTCGCTCAGGAGCATCCAGTTATTTGCAGGGTAGGCGACTATCTGCGTAACAGGAGGTAGGGCGACTGCTGACCTGAATGTTACTTCCTTTACATCTGTTGACGAAAAGGGAAATAGCGCGGCAGGCAAAAACGTATCCGGCCCTCGTGGGCTTCCGTGGCCATAAGAGCATCTTGGTGCGCCGGAATTGTATTTGCAGAATAAAGGGACAACAGCGGCGTTTGCCGCGATTAGCGCGCTTGTAGGCACCCGCAAGACGATAGGATTCTCTGCAGCGTACCGTTCAAAATGATTTCGTCCGGCGGAAATCGGGCCGCTCTCCCAGCCGGGCCAAAAGAAAACATGGTCGTCCAGATGAAATATTAAATCCTTGAGGGCCCACCCGTTCGTGAAGCTAATGTTCCCAGCACGTAGCGGGTATTGGTCGCGTATTTTTTTTCCGCTTCGTAATGGACGGTGCACCTTACGGTGAGTCCCAATAAATTCGTGTTCTCCTGATTCTCGGTACAACATATTTGCCGGCTTCAGCGTCATTCCGTGCCTAATAAATCCAATGTTTTCCCTTGATGTGAGATGATACAACCAAGGTCTCAGCTTTTTAAAGTGTTCCAAATCCAATGCCATCGAAGCACCCTTCGTTACCAAGCGCGCCTGTCAATAATCCCCTGTGGATCGAACTTTGTCGATATCAATGTTACCGGGGCCGACGCAACCATCTCGACCTCCTCGATAAATCTGATAGTCGACTCGGTCAATTGCTCAAACCTATGTACGGTGCTATTTTTTTTGCTGATATAATCCGCGAACGTCAGAGCAATGTCCGTTGGCGCGTTCAAGGAGGCGGCGCGCCTCAGCAGCACCCAATCAAACTCGGCGACGCGGCGAAGGTTGTGACTGACAGAACCCTTTTCGAGGGACGCAAATTCTCCCTCGACGGCTCCGGCGCGTCGCTCGATTTCGCCCCACATTAGTTCCTTTGACATATAACCTGACGTTTTGCCGTCTTGGCTGGGAGACATAACCCGTATTGGGTATGTTCGGCAGACCATAATTGCTTTCCGAACACGCGTAGCTGATATTCCGGCTTCAGCCAGGCACCCAGCCACCGTCGTATCACGTGACGTGACGTGAGGGTAAAATCCATGAAATAGACTAAGACCCGTCCCTTGAGTTCCCTCGAGGAGAATCCGGTTTCCTTCCGAGAACGCCTTTTCGAAAATTCTGCCCGTCTCCCTCACAAACGGTCGTAATTCAGCTATATCGCGGGCGAGCTTTACGCCGGATTGGCCTCGCCTCGTCACCCTGCGTGCCGTCGCGAATCCCACTCCCTGACCTGTTGAGCCTATGTTGGCCTTCAAAACACCCTCGCTAGCCCGATCTCGTTGACTGATAGTCATGGCCTGAGGATCAATGGACAAGCGGTCGCGATCGACTTTGCAGGCGGCAATCTCCTCTAACAAGGTTGGAACGTGCAACACGGCTCCCGCTCCAATTATGATCTTTGCGTCGGACGAAAGCGTTCCAGACGGCAAATGCCGGAATGTAAATACGGAGCCGCCGACCTTTACCTTATGGCCGGCGTTAGGCCCTCCAACCCTGACTAAGAAGTCATACTCGCGGCTCAGATAGGCAGCAATTTGGCCTTTTCCTTCACTGCCGTACTGCCCGCCAACAAGGACATCCACTAAACGGAGGCACTCGCGTCCGTAGCAACCTATATGACTTGCCACTCTCACAAGAACATCTTCCGGGGTGCAACGATCCGTGCGGATAACAACGTCCGCGAATTTTGACAGGCGGTTTACGCGGCTTTCGGTTTTGTTCTGATGAGCTGCGCTATACGACGGCAATTCTCTTATGCCCATGCCATCTGACAGTCTTTTTCTGTAACGAGCTTCCAGTTCTTTGAAGTCCGCCTCAAGATGGATGTGGATTATTTTTCTTCCGTATGCGCGACGGAGGGACTCTATCTGACCGAGATGCCGAACCGAATCCAAGACTACAGGACATGGTCGATGGCTATTACGGAGGAATGCGTCCAAGTCTTCAACGACCCACGCTCCACCAGTCTTACTGTCGAGCTTCTCTCCAAACAATTGCAGAGCAGATCGTTCTAGCTGGAGCCCCCGCCCTCTCGCAGTCAAAAAATCCCTTGTTTTTACGTGGAAGAAACCAAAATTCGACTCAAGATTTTTCGCTAGAGTCGTTTTTCCAGTTCCTATCTGACCGGACAATATAACGATTTCGTTCATTCAAGGTGCTGTCAACTGAATAGCAATGGTTGGCTCTTTGTCCCTTTACCGCCTGGGAGGTCATAAACTGTCACCGAAACACCATTTCGGCATAAAGTTTCGTCAATCAGTTGCTCAATCAATGTCCATGATCCACCTGCGTACCCGGAACCGATTCGAGGCATGTGGACGGTCGCTTTCAGCTCCAAAGCTGCGGTGGCAACTTTGCGCAGACAATCTTTGAGCGCCGCATATCGGATCCGAGGCCTTTCCGAATGACCGTAGCCGTGCTGGCAGATCATCGGAGCTACGAAAAAATCTTGTGTGACCCTGGCCACAAATATATTCCCCAGGCGCAGTCGCAACCTATCGCTCGAGACCCAGCTCCGAAATTCTTCCTGTATCGGAGGCCATGTTTCGCGGACAGCAAGACCAAAGCCTGCGCCCCAATTTGGTGTTTTGTCATTGACGACGTGCACGAGCAGCTGAGGCCCGGACCCGCCCAATTTTGTTGCATCGCCTATTACAAAATTGACGTTTGTGAGTGATTTCTGCGTCTGCACTGGTGGGTACATCAAACCGAGGACGCGTGGATAGGGACTGCTTGCGTATGGTGGCAGGCCCACGCATTCGACGTCAGCCGGACCAACTCCGGAAGTCCAACGCTCGCTACGTTTTGCTGTAGATCCGATGGCTGTACAATTTGAGACTACGCTGTTTTGCGGAAGCAAAAAACCTTTACCTATGGAGACTGGAAACGTCCGCGAGCCGAAAATATAATCTATCTGGTAGCGATCATGAGACGACTTGACCTGCCTCGATGACACGAAAAGAGCGACCGGGTGATCGGTTGTAGTAGTATACCTCAGGGCCAAGCTTTCGGCCGAAACCTCAAACTGCTTTCGCAGTTCGAGCAGGCCGTCGATGGAGAGCCTTTTCCTTTTGAAATCCGGCAGATTACCCGTCGGCATCAATAATTCAGCCGCGCCCAAGTTGCAAAGCATTTCGAGCTCCCATTCTTCGTGGGCCGCGGCTCCGCTTTTTCGAAAACGCACACGTTCACCGCAGTCAGGGAACATTGTGTGGGAGATCTCGTGCGCGATTGAGAAACGAATCCGTTGTTGTGGCCGGTTCGGATTGTACTCAATTTGAAATGTGTCTTTTCCAACCGGAACTGTGCAAGCATCGTTGATGTCTTCCCTTGGTACAGTTTTTATTCCGAGAATCTCAGCCAGACGAAATGGGTCAAATGGAGGCCCTTTCCATCCGTCCTGGATGGCGTTCAGAGCGACGGCGGATGTCGTTTGGATCATTTTTTCAAAAGGATCGGACCCCTGCGCAAAAGCCAAGACGGAAGGGTTCGCCCAATTATGACGGCCAGATGTTTGCATCTTCACGAAAAAATAAGACCTTTCGCCCTTGAGGGAAAATAAAATATTCGATTTTAAGCTTGCGGGTCTCGCCGTCGTCCCATCTCAGCCCCGTTTTTACGTTTGAACTGGATTGAACCGTGCCCGAAAAAGGAGTATCCATCGCAATCATGAACCGAAGACAATTTCTGACCGGTGCCCTGGCATTGGCGTTGATGCCCAGGCGCGCTTTGGCGACGTCGGGAAATGAAACGGCGCTTACGCTGGCGCAGGCGGCGTCACGGCCGGAGCTGCTATTTGGATCGCCGCTGTTCCCTGGCGAATTGCGGAATAGCGATTACCTGAAACTCTTCGAGACGCAGGTTTCGATTCTTACCAACACGGTTTATATGACCGTGACCCAGCCGGCGAGAGACTCCTGGAACCTTTCGGGCTTCGATAACGTGCGCAGTTTTGCCAAAGCCAGAAAGCTGAAGATGCGGGGCCATCCATTGATCTGGCACCAGGCGCTTCCGGACTGGGTCCAAACCATTTCTTCGCCTGACGAGGCGCGACAACTGATTCAAGATCGAATTGTGAAACTGGTGGGCCGGTACAAGGGCGAATTTCAATCGTGGGACGTCGTCAATGAAGCGATTCGTCCCGGCACGAAAACCAGCGATCACCTCACGCCTTGTATCTGGAGCAAGCTCCTCGGCGTGGAATACCTCGATTACGCATTTCATGTGGCTCATCACACGGATCATCATGCCCTGTTGACCTACAATGATTACGGCACTGAGAGTGATTCGGACGCCAGCCAGACAAAGCGCGGGTGCGTGTTTGATTTGTTGAATGGGATGATCAAACGGAAAGTGCCGATTCACGCGGTTGGTTTGCAGTCTCACCTGAACGGCGGCGCAACGTTCAAGACCCTGCCGGATTGGATTAAGCGCCTGAAAAGTCTCAAGCTTCATGTTTTCATCACCGAACTCGATGTCGTTGACAAATCCTTTCCTTCCGACAAAGACGAGCGGGACAAACTGGTGGCAAAAACGTATAGCGATTTTCTCAACAGTGCCTTAAGCACCCGGCAGGTCGAAATCGTGCTGACCTGGGGATTGGCCGATCCGTATTCGTGGCTTCAATCGACTCCCTGGGCGAAACGCACCGATGGCCTGCCGGAACGGCCACTGCCATTTGGCGATAAGATGGAGCCCACAGCCGCTTTTTACGCGATGCAGTCAGCTTTTCTCAGCGCGCCTCGGCATCGGTAGGGAAAGAGGGGAATCGTCCTCGTCGTCGTCCTCGATTTTGCAACGGATTTGGGTCGCGCGAAGGGAAGGTGGCAAAAGGTAACTCGCAAAACGGGTGCATCCATGGCTTCGCCGGGCGCGTTATTTAGGTGAGATGATGGCTTGTAACGGGTGTTTCGTTGAATTATGAGTATTTGCGCGCAAACTGGTTTTACAGGCGATTTTCGCACGTTCCCTGGGACGTTTGCTACGAGCTCGTCATTTTCGAAATTGGTGAACGAACAAGAGTCAACGGATCGCGATATCGAATTGCTGCGGCAAATTGCCGCCGGTGACCGCGCGTCGTTTGCTGAATTTTACGACCGGCATTCCACGCTGATGTTTTCCGTTGCCTGCAGGATCCTCAATAACACGAGCGAGGCCGAAGACGTGCTGCAGGAGGCGTTCGTGCAGATTTGGGAAAAGGCCGCGATATTCAATCCCGAACTTGGCCAGGCCTCGAGTTGGGCGGCAATACTCGTTCGCAACAAAGCCATTGACCGGATTCGCACGTCCAAACGCCGTACGCGTTTGGCCGAGGAGGCCGGCGCGGAGCAGGATGCCGCCGCCAACGTGGAAGATACGGCCAACGAAACCATTTATGGCCGTGAAAAGGCAAAATTGGTTCAATCAGCGATCGTGGAATTACCGGTGGAACAGCGCCAGGCAATTGAGTTGGCCTTTTTTTCAGGACTAACCCAGGATGAGATTTCAAAAAAATTAAACCAGCCGCTGGGTACCATTAAAGCGCGGATTCGGCGCGGACTTTTGAAACTGCGCGATCAACTGGAGGGCATCCTATGATCGACGAACGCATGGAAGAGCAGGCGGCATTGCATGTTTCAGGCGCGCTCAACGAGGCCGAAGCCCGTGAATTCGAAAAGAAGCTGCTGGCCGATCCTGAATTGCAGGCATATGTCTCCCGATTGAGTCTGGCGACAGGAGCGTTGGCGGGTACCGCTCCCATGGTGGAACCCCCACCCCGGTTGCGCGCAAAGATCCTCGCGCAAGTCGAACCGCCGCAAAAGGTCCTTACATTGCCTGAACAAAAGCCCGGCCTGTTGTCCTGGCTGCCGTGGGCGTTCGCGGCGGGTATCGCCGTGCTTTGCTTTGTTTTTATTGCGGAGAATAACCAACTGCGCAATACGGCTGGCAGGCAGGCCAAACAGATTGACGATTTGAACCAGTTGGCACAAAGGCTCCAGGCGGCGACGGACACATTGAACCAAACCGTACTGGCGTTACAGGCGACCAACCGGCTGGCGAATCTCCGCATTGCCATGTTGAATTCACTGGTTCCTGATGCGCCTAAAGCGGTTGCCGTTTCCCTCTGGGACAGTCAAAAACAAGACGGGGTTTTTGTCGCGCAAAATCTCAAGGCGTTGCCCGCAGACCGCGACTATGAACTTTGGGTCATCGACGAAAATAAACCAGTCGCTTCCGGGGTCTTCCACGTTGGCGAAAGCGGCACTATCCGGATCGATTTCAAGCCTTCTCAGTTGATCAAAGTCGCCAGTGTCTTTGCGGTCACGGAAGAAGTTAAAGGCGGTGTCGCTTCGCCCACCCTCAAGAACATGGTTCTGGCCAGTAAATAACCTTTTTGCAAGGTATTACACTGGCTCTCAATCAAGGCGGCTGCTGGTGGTTTATCAGCCATGACCCGGTTTCAGCCAAAACGACGCTTTCCGATGCATCCAACTTCCCTCGGCGTTCGTATCAGATATGTCAGCCAACGGATTGAATTTGTGGCTGCGCCATGGAAAAAATAAAAAACATAACATTGTGAGACTATATGAAAATTCCGATTCAATACTCCAGGAACCACCTCAACCGCCGCTCCTTTCTCACCCGTGCCTCGTTGCTGGGAAGCGCCACTCTGCTGCCCGTCTCGGCACTGGCACGCGACGATGCGGACGCTGACGATGATCACTTGCGCCCCGGTGATCGCGAGATTCTCATCGCGGCCGAAATTGCCGAGGCTCTTGCGGTAACCACTTATACAAACATCATCAATCAGGCGCCTTTTTTCACCCGGTTGCCCGTCGACGACCAGGGTTACCTGGAAGCGGCGCGACAGGAGGAAATGTCCCATTATCTCCTTGAGGCATCCGTGACCGGCGAGCAATCGCCATTTTCGAAATTCTATTATCCCAAAGGCATGTTTAGCGATGCGCAAACGACGCTGAATATCCTGGTGACCCTCGAAGACGCATTCATTGCCGCTTACGTGGTCGGCGTGCGGAATTTTAGCACGAGCAATTTGCGGGTGACGGCAGCGCGCATTATGGGAATTGAAAGCGATCATCGAACTCTCGTTCGTGTGCTTGCTGCCGACGTCGCGGCTCAGGACGGCGGGCCAATCGAGATGGTGACTGGCGCACAGGGCATCGCCGAGTCAGTCGACCCGCCCAACAATAACGGCTACGAGCGCACGTTGAAATGGACCCAAATCAGCCAGGCGGTTGCCGCGTTGACGCCGTTTGCAGATCCAGCGGCTGCCGCCGCGGCCGGCTTTGACACCACCGTGTCTTTCGACTTTGTGCCGTTCACTCCAGTATTGCCATCGCCTCTTGGTGAATTCTTTGGTTTCGGCGGGTGAATTGATATCCCGGCCCCGGGGCTCCAGGTTATGCCTGGCGCCTTTGGCTATTTCCGACTGGCGATGCCAAAATGCTCAGATTTGCCAATGAAATAGCGGTTTTTCGCCCAATTTCGGCTTCGTTTCTTGTTTCCCCGCCTATACCCAAAAAATGTGTAACGCGCCTCTTTTCTCAGTCTCCTCGTAGCAGCGGCACGTAAGCGCGCTTTGACTAATTACGACCGGCGCACGATCGTCCAGGCCGAAAGAATTAGAGCCGATTCACATCGGCTGCTACGCGATCATTTTGGTAACAGGGTGGCGTCACATTCTTCGCATCCTTCGCGACCTTCGCGCGAAATCTTTTGCTTATCTCACAAACTTTTCCACGTACTTGCCCAGCATATCCGCTTCGAGATTGACGGCGTCACCCGCATTTCGGTTGCGCAGGTTGGTCACCTCGAACGTATGGGGAATGATCCAGACACGAAACATTTTCCTGCTTACGGCGGCGACCGTCAGGCTGATGCCGTCGATGGCAATCGAGCCTTTCTCAATCATATAACGCATCACATTATTCGGCGCGGCGATGTCCAGGACATGGTCCGCGCCGGACCGTTCCCAGCGCGAGATCTTGCCGGCGCCGTCAATGTGGCCGGTTACGAAATGGCCGCCGAGTTCGTCCCCGGCGCGCAAGGGACGTTCCAGGTTCACCAGCGAACCGTGTTTAAGAAATTGAAAGTTTGTGCGCTTCCACGTTTCATCGAGCAAATCAAATTGGACGAGGCTGTCCTTGCCGAGGCGCGAAATTTTCGTGGCCGTCAGACAGCACCCATTCACGGCCAGGCTGCCGCCGATTTTCAATCCGCGCACCGCTTTCGCGGCACGGATGACGAGCGTGACGCCTTCATTGCTTCGCTTAATGTTTTCGACCGCCCCGGTTTCTTCGATGATACCCGTGAACATTGCAGCATTTTAGGGGACGCAAGCGCAGGTTGAAATCACAAAGACGTAGCCGGGGGGGGCAAATCGGCCAAATTTACGATTTACGATTTACGATTTACGCGAATTAATGGGAAGGCAAGATGACTGGTGATCATGGAACGATCCGAAGTGACAGAGGCATCCACAGCCTCGTGCAGCGTTACAGTTGCCCTCGTTGTCGCAGCCCGCGGCGGGACCTGCCTTCGCTCTGAACATGTGTGACGTCGCCCCAACGCTCTATTTTTCAGCCTGACGTCGATGGAAAACTCTGTAAAAATGGACCTTGGTGAAGATGAAAAGGCTGCGGAGATTTTCGAGATTCGTATGTGAAGATGACGTGTCCGGCAATTGCCAATGGAAAAGTGTACGCAGGGACGACCGACAGTTTGACGGTCTTTGGACTGACGAATTATCTTTATGCCCAAACCAGCCCTGGCCACCTGGCGCTGAATTGGACATATGGAACCCTCCAGCAATCAACCAATCTGCTCAAAGGATGGGTGCCAACTTC
The DNA here is from genome assembly GCA_035933915.1 of Verrucomicrobiia bacterium. Classification (GTDB taxonomy): domain Bacteria; phylum Verrucomicrobiota; class Verrucomicrobiia; order Limisphaerales; family UBA11358; genus UBA11358. The sequence goes on along the minus strand of DASYYL010000240.1, from coordinate 19,828 downwards.
CGTCACCTCGCCGTATGCGGTCGCGCCAACCAATGCCCAGATGTTTTATCGGTTGATCCTGCCGTAGGCCAGGGCCGTCATCATCAAATCTTCCCCGACCTTTTTCCACTCCGGGTTTTGTAGTTGGATTGCATCGGACAATTTTTTCACTCCGCCGCCGGCCACGGCTTTGCGCGCGGCACTTCCGCCCAGGACGCGTGGCGCGTAGAAAAACACCACGCGCTGCGCCAAACCGTTGAACAGAAATGACGCATTCGTTTCGCCGCCGCCTTCCGCCAAAAGATTTGCGACATTTTCTGAACCGAGCCGTTTCATCAGCCACTTCAAATTCAGTATCGCGCCGTACGGTTTGCGTTTAGCGGGCGCCACGAGAACATTCACTTTTTCCCCCAGAGCCGTGACGCGATCTTTGGGCGCCGCGGGCGAAACAACGATTGTCGTGAGCACGGCAAATTCGTCGCTCACCACTTTTGCATCCAGCGGCGTTCGCGCCAGGGAATCCAAAATAATCCGACGTAATGGTTTCAGTTGCGCTTTTGATTTTCCGGATGAGCCTGACCGAAATGTCAGTGACGGATTATCCGCCAAAACCGTATTGATACCCACCAACACCGCGTCCGCGCCCTGGCGCAGTTTCATTCCAACGGCCCGCGCCTTTTCTCCCGTGATCCATTTGGATTCGCCGCTGGCCGTCGCAATTTTGCCGTCCAGTGTCATGGCGGCTTTCACAGTTACAAAGGGTGTGCGATGAACTATCCAATGGTTGAAGGACTCATTCAATCGAGCGCAATCGTCCGCGAGGACGCCGTGGACGATTTCGATGCCGGCGCGTCGCAACAACTTAAACGCGCGCCCGGCGTGATTCGGGTTCGGGTCCGTCGCACCGACGATTACTTTGCGTATCCCGGCAGCGATGATGGCATCCGTGCAGGGCGGTGTGCGCCCGTGTGTGGAGCAGGGTTCGAGCGTGACATAGAGCGTCGCGCCGCGCGGGCTTTGTCCACGCTTTTGCGCCGCGTGAAGCGCCTCGATTTCCGCGTGCGGCTGCCCGGCGCGGCGATGCCAGCCGCGTCCGATGATCTTTCCATTTTTGACCAGGATGGCGCCAACCATTGGATTGGGCGAAGTGGCGCCGTAACCGCGCCGCGCCAGCGCGAGCGCCAGCCGCATGAATTGGAGGTCACTCTTCGCTCGATGCACCCCGCCAGTTTCACGTCACCGGCCTGTTGTCGCAATCGTTTTTTGGTGTCAGAACCAATAGTGGAAGCCTACTGACGCGTCGAAGCTAAGTCTTCCGAAGGGGGCGAAGATGGCTTCCGGAGCGATTTCGGCAAACACGTCGATTGGAGTGTTATCGAACATGTATGAGATGCCGAGCGGGAATCGGAACCCGGCGAGATTGGACTCGTGATGATCGCGAAATCTTCCCAGGATGCCAATGCCGGCATAGACCGGAAGTCTGCCCGATGACGGTTGAAAAATGTCAAAGTCATTCACCAGGAAGTCGGCATGAATTTCCGCGGTTGAATGCGAATACGGCGACCAGCCGAGAGCTGCGTCGGCTGCATACATATTGCTCAGCCAATATTTCGCAGTGAAGCCAATTGGCGCACCGAGTTCAGCGCCCACGCCGAAGTGGCCTACATAATCAGCCCGATATGCGACTGATCGCTGAGGCGGATTGGTCTGCATCTGTGTCTGTGTAGTGGTGGTGGTGTCTTGCGCCCGGACATAAAGCCCGGACGAAACCATTGCCATTGCCATTATGAAACATTTAGTTTTCATACATCGCTCTTTTGCCATTTTCATGCCAATGGCAACAGTTCAAGCTGCGTTTGCCACGATTTAACCTATAACGCTTTCCGTTTTGCCGGCTAGCGATAGCGTTGATTCAACGCAAAGGGGGCGAAACTGCAACAATTAGCATTGCCTTTTGCAAGATGCGTTGTCTTTTGCAATAACCATTACGTGTGAGGGACGATGCAAAAGACGTTGCAAGTATCGCTGCCGTCATTGTTGCTGTCATTGCCCACGCCACCGCCATAGTGATAGCCGGGCATCGATTTTTATAGCAGGGCAATTCCCGCCTCGGGTACCGTTAAAGTTGGAGTAAAGTTAAAGAGTCCGGCAAGTGCCCATATTTGTCCCAAAATAGCCATTGACAGGGGTTTTGACTTTATTTGACTTTCTTTGACTATTACGGTATATTGGAACATTGTCAGAAGGCCTTAGACAAGGCGTGTGGCGGAATCTGGCAGTAACAGTAGCAATGTCAATTGTCTGTGTTACGGGTATGGCAGATATTTCGTCACATCTTTGTTTGGCTGGATGCCGAAAGGCAACCGGAGGTGCCGGACGACTTCAAAAGCGTCATTTTCCACTACTCTTGCTGTTATCGCTTCTGTGTTTGACTCGCGCGAGTGTGGAGGCGCAAACGGTTCAAACGAATGTTGCGGTCATAGTGCAACATGCGCCGCATTTGGACGGCAGAGGCGTTATTCAGGGCTCACTGCAACAACTTGACGGTGAGAATGTCACCCTTAACGGCGGATTTGAAATGACCGGAGATTTGCTGGTGCCGGGTACACCCACAGTCGTTACCCACGGCAAAGCGAGCTATGCCGGAACCGTTCCCGGAGACGGGAGTTCGTCGCCATCAAACTATAAAATCATCCTTGATGGGCATTGCTCATTCAATTATTTGCGAACACGGACGACACCGGTGACGTTGCCGACCGTATCGCCGCCGCCGACGCCGGCGGGCAAGCGGCACGTCACCATTAACCATCGCCATCAATCCTACGGCGACCCTGACACATTGCGGGACCTGACTTTGGCCGGAGACGCTGGATTAATTGCAGTGCCTCCGGGGACCTATGGAAATTTTACGGTGAACGGCGGCTCGGGATTGATCATTGGCGTGGCCGGAGCAGTTCAGCCGGCGATTTATAATCTTCAAAATTTGACCCTGAATTCGAATGCGCGATTGAAAGTCGTTGGTCCGGTCGCTTTGACGGTAGCCAGGGGATTCAGCGCCAGCGGCCGTGTCGGTAATTCAAAGCATCCCGAGTGGCTGCAGCTTAATATTGCCTCTGGCGACGTGACGCTGAACGGCGGGTCCATTGTCTATGGCCTGGTGACCGCCCCCAACGGCGAGGTCGTCATTTGTGGTAATTCCACGCTCGTGGGCACGTCGGCCAGCGCGAACTTTCATTTAAACGACAACGGGCTGGTGCAATGGGGCGGAACAGTGCAAGTCCTTCTTCCACCGGTCGCCACAAATCAGACGGTTACCCTGGCTGAAAACAGTCCGGCCAATATCACCCTGACGGGATTTGATCCGCAAAACCTGCCATTGACGTATTCGGTCCTGAGCGAGCCCGCAAACGGCGTCTTGAGTGGCACGCCGCCAAATCTGACGTATCGGCCCGCAACCAATTTCTCCGGCGACGATTCATTCAACTTCGACGTCAACGATGGCGTCACCAATTCGTCGCCGGCTACGATTTCGCTCGTCGTGACGCAAGTCTATTATCCGCCGGTGGCGTTTTCCCAGGCGCTGACGACCCCGGAAAACACGGCCCTGCCGGTGACGTTAACAGGCTCGGACCCGCAAAATTATCCGCTGACCTACTCCATCGTGACGCAACCATCGCACGGGACATTAAGCGGGAAAGCGACGAACCTGGTCTATCAGCCCGCGAAAAATTATTTTGGCAGCGACGCGTTTACGTTTGAGGCAAACGACGGGGTCAAATATTCGGCGCCGGCCACGGTTGGCATAACCATCAAAGCGGTGGACGAACCGCCGCTGGTGTCCGCGGGTTCGAACCAACTTATTATTCTTCCGAACAACACGGCAACGCTGAACGGGTCCGTTTCGTATTCCGAATTTCCCAATACCGTGGATACGGTCGTCTGGAGCAAGGTAAGCGGGCCGGGGACGGTCGCTTTCGGTGATGCTTCCAATCCGACGACCACGGCGAACTTCAGCGCCAGCGGCGTTTATGTGCTTCAACTTTACGCGAGTGATTCGTACCTGAGCGCGAGCAATACCCTAAAGGTCACCGTGGATGCTCCGCCGGTGGTGAATGCCGGTCCGGAAACGACAAATACATTTCCGGGGTCGATTACTTTGCGGGGAACAGCGAGCGATGACGGCTTGCCCTCCGGCGTGTTGAATCTGAATTGGAGCGAAGTGAGCGGGCCGGGAACCGTGATCTTTTCCAATCCATCGGCGACCAATTCGATGGCCACTTTCAGTACTAACGGCATTTATGACCTTCGTCTCACGGCGGATGACGGTGTCGCGACGAATTATTCGGACGTGACGGTCATTGAGAATATGCCTCCGGCGGTGAATGCGGGCGGCAACATCCTGACCAATGGACTTGCGGCCATGCTCAATGGCAGTGTCAGTGATGACGGCTTGCCTGGAGGATACTTGGCGGTGCAATGGGTGCAAAGCAGCGGGCCGGGCACTGCCGCGTTCAGCGAATCGACGAGCACCGATACGGCTGTGAGCGTGGACCAATCCGGCGTTTATGTTTTTACCCTGAATGCCACGGACGGCGCGGCGACCAATTCAAGTGAAGTGGATGTCACTTTTAATCTTCCGCCGGTGGCGACAGCCGGGCCGGAGCAAACGGTAAACTTTGGAACCGTGGTCACTCTAGCGGGTACAGCGACTGACGATCATCTGCCCTTTAACATTTTGGACACTGTTTGGAGCGAGGTCGCCGGGCCGGGCACAGCCACTTTTGCGGCGGCGTCCGTTACCAACACGACAGTGACATTCGATCAACCGGGTGTTTACGACCTGCGATTGATCGCCGATGACGGTTTTGCCACGAATTCTGCCGACGTCACCATTCAAGTGCACGCCGCGCCCATCGTGTCTGCCGGAAATAATCAGTCCGGTGCTGTCGGGTCGCCATTGCCGCTGACCGGGAGTTTTGTTGATGATGGGCTGGCTGGCCCGGTAACGGTCCAATGGACACAAATCAGCGGACCGGTCGCCGCCACAATTACCAATCCCACGGCGACCAACACCGTTGTGACATGCAGCCAGGACGGCATGTATGTATTTGCTCTTACCGTGACCGACGGCCTGACCAATGGCAGCGCGCAGGTCACGATTGCTGCGGTGGCGCCCCCGGCCGTAACCGTCGCAGCACCCTCGCTTTTGATCAATTGGCCGGTCAATCAAGTCGTTCTCAACGGAACCGTAACGGCGGACGGCTTGCCAACTGGCGGAACACTGACGTCAACCTGGAGCCAGGTCAGCGGCCCGGCGCCTGCAACGTTCGTGAACCCTCCCGCCCAAACCGAAACCATGAACGGTTCACCCGTTTCGCTCCCGTCATCGTCAATTGCGATGGTTAGCGCCCCGGGTATTTACGTATTCCAGCTCGCAGCCAGCAACCAGGGGGGCGGCGCGCAATCGAACATCGTCGTGACCGTGAACCAGCCGCCGGCAATCAATGCCGGCGTGACGCAGACGAATCTTTTCCCGGCGGTCGCGCAGCTTTTGGGGACGGTAACGGATGATGGGCTGCCGCTGGGCGGAAAATTGACGCGGTCATGGAGCGTCGTTTCGGGGCCGGGTGCGGTGACATTCAATAATCCGGCTTTGACCAATGCGACCGCGACATTCAGTCAATCGGGACTCTATGTTCTTCAACTGACGGCCAGCGATTCCGCGGCGGTTAGTTCGAATCGGGTGGTGATCATTGAAGACACGGCGCCCTCTGTGCAACTGTCGGTGAATCAGCTTCCTGGCCAGACAAATCAAGTCACGCTGACGGGGACAGTCACAGACGACGGCCTGCCGCCGGGCGCCGAATTGACCGCCACATGGGGTGAAGTCAGCGGATCGGCTCCAGTTGTCTTTAACCCGCCGAGCCAGGCCAGCGTGTTGTCAGGTGTTCCGGTGACGAATGTGGTTCAGTCCACGGCGACGTTTAGTGTGGCCGGGACTTATGTGCTGAGTCTGACTGCTAATGACTCATTCGTTGTCGGCAATTCCGCCACTGTTTCCGTGAGTGTGCCAAGCACCCCGGTAGTGGTGTATGCGGGCCCCGACCAGTATTTGGGCGGAGTCCCGGCGACGACAATCCTCAATGGACAGGTGACCGACGCGGTGCTGCCGTTGGGTGCGACATTGGGCCAGCAATGGAGCGTGTTGGCCGGACCCGGAACGGTCACGTTCGGCAATCCAACCTCGCCGGTGACGACGGCTACATTCAGCACCAATGGCATTTACGAGTTGCAGCTTATCGGCAGCAACGGTCAGTCGCAGGCCAGCAGCGTGGTGGAAGTGCGCGTAGAGACAATTTGCACGGTGGAAGATCCGGAAGGCCTCGCGGCGTGGTGGCCGGCCAACGGTAATCCGGAAGATGTGGTTAGCGGCTTGAACGCGATCATTGGAGGAGCCGGTTATACGGCCGGGGAAGTCGGGCAGGCATTCAATTTTGACGGAACCGACGATTCCGTGCGAGTCCCTGGTGCGACAAATTACAATGTGGGCGCAAGTCCGTCCGGCCTGACGATCGAGTTTTGGATGAATCCCAATAGTTTCCAGAACGGGAGCGTGCTGGGCTGGGCCAATTCGATTCGGGTGGAACGGGAAAGCGGCAACTCGTTCGGGTCAGTGTTGCGGTGTTATTTGGGAAGCGGCGGGCAATATATTCAAACGCCGGGGAACGTGTGGAACAACACCAATTGGGCCTGGACGCACGTGGCGGTGGCGTACGACGCACCCAGCGGCGCGGCGAACCTATATATCAACGGCGCGATCGCAGCCAGCGCCGTCGTGGGAACGAATCTGTTGAGCACGACCAATGATTTTTACATGGGCCAGGTACCCGGATCTGCGAATTTTTATTCCGGTCAATTGGACGAAGTCAGTTTGTATCGGCGGCCCTTAAACCCGGAGGAAGTTTACAACATCTACGCTTCAGGCAGCGTCGGAAAATGTCCTGATGATACCAATGCTCCTCTGGTCGTGTCGGCGGGGCCGGACCTGTTCCTGACTGGCGTTCCGGCGACAGGCACTTTGAATGGCCAGGTGAGCGATCCGGTGTTGCCGCCGGGCGGGACATTAAGCCAGCAATGGAATGAGATTTCCGGTCCCGGGTCTGTGGTCTTTGGCAGCCCGGCCTCGCCGGTGACGACGGCGACCTTTAGCACGAACGGGATCTACGTCCTGGAGTTGACCGCCGAAAACGGCGAGCAGGAGACCAACAGCCTGGTGGAAGTGCGCGTTGAGACGCTCTGCACCGTGCAGGATCCTGAAGGTCTGGCGGCATGGTGGCCCGCCGATGGCTCGGCACAGGATGTCATCAGCGGGGACTGTGGAATATTGGGTGGCAGCACGGGTTACACCGCGGGTGAAGTGGGGATGGCATTCAATTTTGACGGCGCGGACGACTTTGTTTGGGTGCCGGCGGCGGCTAATTACAATGTGGGCGCAAGTGCGTCCGGCCTGACGATGGAGTTTTGGATGAAGCCTAATAGTTTGCAGAACGGCAGCGTGTTGGGATGGGCCAATTCGATTCGGGTGGAACGGGAGAGCGGCAATTGGTTCGGCTCAATGTTGCGGTGCTATTTGGGAAGCGGCGGGCAATATATCCAAACGCCGGGGAACGTGTGGAACAACACCAATTGGGCTTGGACCCACGTAGCGGTGGCGTATGACGCGCCCAGCGGCGCGGCGAACCTGTATATCAACGGCACAATCGTGGCCAGCGCCATCGTGGGAACGAATTTGTTAAGCACGACCAAAGATTTTTACATGGGACAGGTGCCCGGATCTCCAAATTTTTATTCAGGTCAACTGGACGAAATCAGTTTGTATCGGCGGCCCTTGAACCCGGAGGAAGTCTATAATATTTATGCGTCAGGGAGCGTCGGAAAATGTCCTGACACCAATACGCTGGAGGTCTATGCGGGATTGAGCCAGGCCATACCCTCGTCGACAAACATCGCGATCTTGAGCGGCGCGGTGACCGAAAACGGCCAGCCTGCCGGAACCGACGTCCAGGTGCAATGGTCGGAATACTACGGTCCCGGAGCCGTGGCTTTTGGCGCTCCGACCTCAGTCAGCAGCGCCGCGGCGTTCAGCACCAATGGCATTTATATTTTGCAGTTGAGCGCCAATAACGGGGATGAGGAGAGCAGCGGCCTCGTCGAGGTGCGGGTCGGCGTTCCCTGTGATGACGGCGACCTATCCGGTTTATCAGCCTGGTGGCCGGGCAATGGCACGGCTGAGGATATCATTAGCGGTAACGAGGCCATCCTGGGCGGCGGTACCGGCTACACCACCGGCGAGGTGGCGGCCGCGTTCAACTTTGACGGCGCGGATGACTTCGTCTGGGCGCCGGCGGCGACGAATTATAATGTGGGCGCGAGTTCCGCCGGGATGACGCTGGAATTTTGGATGAAACCCAATAGTTTGCAGAACGGGGGCGTGCTGGGCTGGGTCAATTCGATTCGGGTAGAACGGGAGAGCGGCAACTGGCTCGGCTCAGTGTTGCGATGTTATTTGGGAAGCGGCGGGCAATATGTGCAAACGCCGGGGAACGTGTGGAACAGCACCAGTTGGAGTTGGACGCACGTGGCGGTGACCTGCGACAGGAGCACCGGCGTGGCGGACATGTACATCAACGGCTCGCTCGCGGCCAGCGCCAATGTGGGGACGAGCCTGATGAGCACGGCTAATGATTTTTACATGGGCATGGCGCCCGGGTCGGCCGGCTTCTTCTCCGGCCAATTGGACGAAATCAGTTTGTATAACCGGCCGTTAAGCGCGGCCGATGTGTCGGCCATATACAGCGCCGGAAGCGCGGGGAAATGTCCGCAGTAGCCGCCGTGGTGCGTCAAGTATTGAGGGGAAAACATCGAACGCCGAATGTCTTAAGGCCCGTAGGGCCGGAGTATTTGTAGAATCCAGGTTCCAAAAACCAATGACGAGCTCCGTTCAGGAGCGGCGTAGTCAGTTTCGTCCTATTGCGGATTGCGGATTGCGGATTGGATTCCATCGCTGCGAATGTGACAGGCAATCCCTCGGGAACCTGTAAAATGCAATCATGCTAATGCAATATGCATGACCATAATCGCAATGTTGGCACGGAAGGTTTGACTTTTCAAAGCATTGCCATGGCTTTGATACGGCGTGTTTTATGCTAAAAGTGAGCACTTTCGCCATAACAATGAGCACAGGCTATTTTGGGGAGCTTGAAGAGGAAATTCGGCTCCGATGCAGATGCGCAGTGAATCATCTAAAGACCGTCTTCGTCCATGAAAAGACCGAAGATGACGAAACGGTCTGGTCTGGTAACGTGGAAGTATTTGACCTGGTTGACTGCAAAGACGCCAACAGATGCTATGCGAGGAAAGACACCCAGGACGCTCTCCGGATTGTGACGGTCTTGCACAGCAGAATCGTGGATTCGCCACGAAGGGCGGTTCAGGCGGCGATCTTCACGGGCGTGCAGCCGCCGATGCTCGCGCCCGAGGATTTGGAGGCAGTCATGCGAAAGATGCGGCAAGCGGCTGCGTGAATTTTAGGAACCGAGGAGTTAGGTTGGGTGGGCAAGCGATTGGGCGGTCACGCGATTTAGCCGTTGTCGCCTTTTCGATTGTCGGAGAATTGCCTTGATTCGAATCTATGAGCCAAAGAGTTTCCGGTTATGCATCTGCTGGATTTTGACACTTTCGCTAAAACGATTGAAGCCCTCCCGGCGAAGGCAATTCTTAAATCGTTAGAGCTTGAAAGTAAAATGTTGGAATTGGAATCGGAGAATTACCGTTTGTACCTATCCGGGGACCCATACTCCATTTTCTGTTTCAGGCTGTTTGTCCGGCGGGCGAAACTTGGCAAAAGCCCGGTCCGTTGCATGCCTCTGCCGCCAGAGCATGTGAAATATTACAGGCAAACCGTCGACAGATTGATTCAAGCGAATGAGTTGCCGAGATCAGCTTTGGAACAATTCGACAACTGGTTTTCCATTGCACACTAGCCGTCAAGTCTGGTCACTCTTTGACAAAACATGTTTTCCGATGAAATTTGTGGGAGAATGAGAAGCGGTTCACTCTTGATCGTGGAGGACAATCCGACAGAGCGGATGGCTATCGAGATGGCCTTTGAAAAAATCGGCATAAAAGAAAAGGTTCATGCCGTGGACGACGGGGACGAAGCGATTGCCGTTCGACGTCGAGATGCTCAGATACATCTCGTTAAATGCCGGGCATAAGCGCAGGGATTTTTTCGACCTTCACCGGAACGACAGTGGCCAACTGAAACGGCCCGAGTTTATGTTGCCCCAAAATATCTCCTGCCGGCTGCAACTGCGATTGCCACGCCAATTCCTGCGCCAGGTCCACGAAGGCCGCTACCGATACATCGGTAGAGTCTCGTGACCTCGACTCCTACACCTATCCAATCATCCAACAATCCGACGCTCAGTATACCAACCTGTAAAATACACTCCCGCTTGCCGGGTTCACCGGAACATTCATCACATTCGTCGAAACCGAACTGCTGAGCATTGTCCAATTGGAGGATAAACCCTTGCCGGGCGGATTTGTCTGCGTTTCCAATTCCCAGCCGGTGTGGTCCGACGGCCAGGATAGCCCCAAAGTCCCGTTCGTCGTGGAAAAACTGAGACTGGGCGCATTGGTGGCAATTCCCACGAAGATTCCCACGGCCGGCGAAGCAACGACGCTGCCGCCGTTATAAAGGACATCGGCGGTGAGCGAATAACTGCCTGCGGGCGCATTGCTCCACGTGAAGGCAAAAGGCGCGGTCGTGGACTGGCCCAGCAAGGTTGAGCCCTGGTAGAATTGAACCGCTGAAATACTTTGCGCATTGGTCACGACCGTGGCAGTGAGCGTGATATTGGCGGCAACGCTGTACGATTCGCCGTTGGCTGGCGACGTCAGCGTGACCGAAGGAATTGGGCTGATGCGGCCATAGGCGTAAATATTTGAGACTTGTTGCTGCGTCAGCGCCTGGTTATAGAGGCGCACGTCATCCAAGGTTGCATCCAGGTAATCGGTCGTCGCCGCGGTAAGGCCGAACCCAATTGTGGTTGCGTTTAAGCTGGCCGTGTTGGCCAGGCTCGCGGCAAAGACGCCGTTCGTGTACAAGGAAACGCCGGCGCTAGTCTCAACAAATGCCAGGTGTACCCATGAATTCACGGGCGTCACATAATTCAGCTCGTAGTCATTATGACTATACCAGGTATAGCCCACGTGGCCTGAATCTCCGGACTGCTCCAATTTTAACGCATAGCTTTGACCCCCAACCAGCACCGACGAATTCTTTGTCCCCCATCGGTTCACCCACATGGTCGCCGTCCAGTTCACGCTTTCCGAAAAGGCCGATCCGATAGCGATGTCTCCGCCGGTGGTTCCGTCGAAATAGGCGCCCGTGCCCGAATACCCGGCACTGGTCCAACTCACGCCCGGATTGATCGTCCCATTGTGACCGTTGCCTGAATAATCATAAGCCACCGTCCCCGTACCCTCGTTAAGCAGCCACCAGGCGACCGGTTGAATGGAATCCGTCGGCGGAACGTAAAATACCATCAACGTGGCCGGGGAACTGGATACTGAGCCATAGGCTCCACTCACCACCACTGAATAAGTCGCGCTGCTGGCGGTGGTTACGTTGGTCAACGTGAGTGTCGCGGTGTTTGCGCCGCCCACGTTGGCCGAGTTGGAAAGCGGATGGCCATTTTCTTCCCATTGATAAGTCACCGGCGCCGGTCCGGCCGTGACGCTGAACGAAACGGTCGATCCCTGTAAACACGTCTGGCTTACCGGCTGATTGATAATCGCCGGCGGAGCATAGACCGTTAGAACAGCATTCGAACTCAAAATGTTGCCGAGCCCGCTGCTGATGAGAACTGCATACGTTCCCGCGTTGGCCGATTGCGCGGCGGCTAGAGAATACATGGAACCGGTAGCGCCGGGAATTTCCGCTCCATTAAAGAACCATTGGTAATACAACGTGCCTTGCCCAATGGCACTCACACTGAAGGTGACAGGAGTTCCGAACATTACCGCCTGGCTTTGCGGCTGGGATGAAATCACCGGCGGCTGGTCCGTAACCATCGAGCCGGAACGAATGGTATTGTTTGCCGAATCCGCTACGAAAAGATTTCCACCGCTCACGACCATCCCGGCGGGATAACAAAAGCGCGCCACAATGCCCGAGCCATCCTGACTGCCGCTCACGCCCGGCCATCCGGCAATGGTCGTAACGACCCAGTTTGTGCCCGAGGGCGTCAATTGCCGGATTGAATCGTTCCCGGAATCAGCCACGTACAATGTGTCTCCGCTGCCGACGGCGATGCCTTCCGGCTCGAAAAACGTCGCCGCGCTATTCGTGCCGTCCGAATCCCCAAAAATCCGCGCCAGCCCCGCAATAGTGCTGACCACGCCTGCGGGCGTAATCTCCCGAATCGTTTGATTGAGCAAGTCCGCCACAAAAAGATTTCCGGCGCCGTCAATCGCCAGGCCGGTTGGCCGATCGAACTGCGCCGCGCCGCTTGTGCCGTCAGCGCTGCCGAAATTTCCGGGAAAACCCGCAAACGTCGTGACCACCCCGCCGGAAGCGATTTCTCGAATGGTGTGATTCATCGTGTCCGCCACAAACACATCGCCTGAGCCGTTTACCGCGATTCCCTGCGGCGCATCAAATTGTGCGGCGCTCCCGGTGCCGTCAGAACTGCCGACACTGCCGGGCGAACCGGCCAGTGTGCTCACCACACCCCCGGACGAAATTTCGCGGATTGCGGAATTTCCTGTGTCAGCCACATAGACGTTTCCCGAGCCATCCACGGCCACGGCCTGTGGGTCATTGAATGAGGCATTGGTGCCGGTGGCGTTGGCGCTGCCGGTCACGCCCGGAAAACCGGCAAACGTGCTGACCGTTCCGTTTGCGGCAATCTTGCGGATGGTATTGTTTTGCGCGTCGGCCACGTAGAAGTTCCCGTGGCCATCCGAAGCGATATCCATGGGCCAGAATAAGCGCGCGGCGGCGCCAGCCGCATCGGCGCTGCCATCTGAAGCATTTCCGGCAAACGCCGAGACCGTCCAGGTTTGGCCGGAGGCCGAAAGCTGGCGAATGGAGGAGTTTCCGGTGTCGGCGACATAAACCAGATTGTTATTGGTCGGGCAGACGACTACACCCTGCGGCCCCCAAAACAAAGCGTTTGTGCCATTGCCACTGCCAAAGTTTCCAGGCGAACCGGCGACTGTCGTGACGATACCAGCGGCTGTCACTTTGCGAATGGCGTTATTGAGATAATCGGCCACATAAAGATTGCCGGACGTATCAATGGCAATTCCTTGCGGCGCATTGAATGAAGCACTCGTGCCGGCGCCATTGGTGCTGCCAAAGTTTCCGATGGAGCCGGCGAAAGTTGTCACCGTACCGCTGGACGCGATCTCGCGAATCAAGTTGTTGCCGGTATCGGCCACGAAGACGTCATCGCCGGCATCAACGGCGACGCTGCCGGGTTCATTGAAAAGCGCGTTGGTACCGGTGGCATTGGTGCTGCCGAAGCTTCCCGGCCAGCCCGCGACAGTCGTGACCGAGCCGGATGGGCTCACTTCGCGAACGGTGTCATTCCACGTATCGGCCACAAAAATATTCCCGGCTGCGTCCACTGCCAGTCCTTCCGGAGCGTAAAACGCCGCATTCGTGCCGGAGCCATTCGCGCTCCCGGCATTCCCGGCCAATCCAGCCAGCGTAGTCACCGCGCCGCCCGGCGTAATTTTACGAAGCGTGTCATTCCCGGTGTCCGCCACATAGACGTTTCCGGAACTGTCTACCGCGATGCCCTGGGGAGCATTGAACAAGGCATTCGTCCCGCTGCCATCGGCGCTGCCGCTGTTGCCCGGTGAGCCGGCAAAGGTGCTGACGTTACCATTTGCGGCGATTTTGCGGATCGTATCGTCGGCAGTGTCCGCGATGTAAATATTGCCGGACGAATCCATCGCAACCCCGCCGGGATTGTTGAATTCAGAGAGGTTTGTGACGCCGTCCACGTCCCCTTGCGCGGCCGAGCCGGCGAAGGTGGTGAAGTTGAACAATTGCGCCTGGGCGGAAGCTATGGAAAGAATAACGGCCGCGATGGCCGCGATAGGTTTGAACTTCCTTGAAGGGCTGAAGCCTTGAAACTTAGTGGGCCGGTAGCTGCTAAACCATCTCCGAATTACGGTTGCGTGCGCCTGCTGTTCCCTCTCCGCTCCCATCGGATGGGAGGGGAGAGGGTCAGGCTGAGGTGAGGGATGGGTGGAAAATTGTTCAAAAGAATCAGTCGGACGACCGCCCTCACGGCCCTCTCCCCCAGGAGAGGGAGAATTATCGGCCGACCTTTTGAAACGACCAGCAACCCAAGTCGCCCTACGATCAAGCGTAACATCGTCCAAAGATTCAAGCTTCGCGGCGCTTTTCATAATCAATTCCAATTCGGCAGGTAAACCGTTCCGCTGCTATTCGTATTGCCAATGGCCTGCACCGAAGCGCCGATGGTATAGGTCGCGCCCGGTTGATACACCGGCAGATGCAGCACGTAGACCGTTTGATTGGTCGTGGACGCTGCATACGAGGAATTATTTTGCGCGTAACCATTGTGCGTGTCGCGGTCAATTTCAGTTCCGTTCTGCAACAGGTCGGTCCAGGCGATTTTCAGGCCATTGGTCGCCAGGGCGCAGGAAAAGCTCACATCAATCTCGCCGGCCGCGGTCACGTTAGTCGTAATGTTCCACTGCAAAGTCGAACCGCCCGCCGGCACTGGCCCCCACGCGCCGATGGCAGGAATGCTTTCATGGTTATAGTTCGCACCCATTGCGGCCAGTCGTTGCTCATCCAATGGCAGTCGTTGGGTAAAATTGCTATAGGTTTGCTGGACGAGCGGTGTCCACGTAATTTCGGCTGTGGCATCCAGGCGCGGGAACATCTTGTACATGACGTTCTCGAAGGAGGGCACGTATTCGGTGAACAAAGTCCCCTCCGCGCCCAATATGTTGGTGTTATATTGCGCCGGCAACCCCGACGGTATCGGATTAAACGCGTAGACGTTGCTGATCGAGCTATACGAGGCCGCGCTGCCCACAATGAAAGGCGGCTCGTACGTGAGATTGGTGCCTTCGACATAATTGAGATAGCAATAGTTGTCGGAAGTACTCACCACTTTGTCGCCGGCCTCGGCCACCGCCGCGCCATCGCTTGAACTTCCAGTTTCCCAATCCATCACCGCCGCGTTGGGAACTATCTTTAAGCCGTCATATTCGGACCAGCCGATCATCGAACGCCCATTTGCCTGGATATAAGCGTTCAAGTTTGTGGAAAGCCAATATTGGTATTCTTCGATGGATGTGTTTCCGTTCACCGTGATGCCAACTGCGGCCATCTGGTTTACATCATTGCTATAGCTGTTCCACTGCTTATCCCCGCTGGCAATGACTTCGTCGCCGCCGCAATGGATATATTGCCCCGGAAAAATTGCCATCGTTTCGCTCAATACATCATAGAAGAAAGCCAACGTACCCGGGGAACCGGGGCTGAACAGGTCGGTGCCGTAATTAATGTGCGGATAATCCATGTTGAAGTCGGATTGCGGATCGCCGCAGCCGAATTGCGGGTAGGCCGCCAGCGCGGCCGAGGCGTGGCAGGGCAATTCAATTTCCGGCACGACCGTAATGTGCAATTGCTGCGCGTAGGCGACGATTTCGCGGGCGTCGGCCTGCGTGTAAAAGCCGCCGTATTGGCCGAGGGAATTGGTGTTGCTGTTCGAGCGCGGGTTCAGGCTGTAATCCATGGCCGTGCGCCACGCGCTGTTGGTGGTGAGCGCGGGATAATTTGTAATTTCCAGCCGCCAACCCTGGTCATCGCACAAGTGCCAGTGAAATACGTTTAACTTGTGCAAGGCCATGGCATCGAGCAGTTGTTTGGTTTGTTGTTTGGTGATGAAATGACGCGCCACGTCCAGCATCGCGCCGCGCCAGTGATACTGCGGTTGGTCGAAAATATAAACGCACGGCACCGTCCACAACACGTTGGTGACCGGCTGCGACGACAAAACCTGCGGCGGCAGCAATTGTAATAACGATTGCACGCCGTAAAAGACGCCGGCCGAGGTCGGTGCGCGGATCACCACTGAATCCGGCGCAACCGTCAGTTCGTAGCCTTCATAGTTCAGGTTCGTGTTAGCATTCGCCGTGGTCAGCAGGATTCCTTGACGGATAGGTCCGGCGCTGGTGGCCGGAACAATGGCAAATTGTTGGCCGGTAGATTTGAATAATTGCTGCGCCAGAAAATCGGCGTCGCTCTGCGAGGTGGAATCCGTGTAAATTTTGACCAGGGGATGTCCCGGTGCGGCGATTGCGGAAAGCGACGGGCACAGCGTGAAAATGCCCGGACGCGCCTGCATTTGTTGCGGCAGCGGAATAATGGACAGGGTGGCGGCCTGTCCAAATGGCGCGGCCAGCGCCAATAAAAGAAATGCAACACTCAGTTTTTTCATGGGCAATACGTGGGGACCGTTGCTTAAACTGTAGTACTGTAGTATTTCCTCGCGGAAACTCACATATTACCTATCCGAATTCAAAGATGCAATACTAATCTTTGACTTTTCAATCACGAAAAAATACTCATGCCGCGTCCCGTAAACACCGTGCCCACATCGACAAAGCTGATACGACTGCCGAATGGATCGCGCCCATAAAACAGGCGCTCGCCCCACGGCTTCGTTTCAATGCCGTTGTCAACCGTACCGCCCGCCTTCTGAAATCGAGCCAGCGCCGCCTCAAGGTCGCCGACGGCAAAATAGAGATACTGCAAAGGATGGAACTGCCAATTGTTGTTCCCGTCATCGTCGTCTGCAACCGGGTCATAACACCCCAAAACAGTCGGGCCGCAACGAAAATAATGGCGGCCGGGCGAAACCCGATGCCCCGGTATCCCGAGGACTGCGCTATAAAATGCCGTCGCCTTCTCGATGTCAGGAACCGGCAAAATCACGCGGCAAAGGATTGGAATTTGCATGTAAACGTTTGTCGCACGGCGACGATGGAAATTAGCCAGACACTTCGTGTCTGGCTTGCGGCAAATTAACGATTTATTCCGAAAGAACAACGGAAATTTCGTCCGGGTTTTTTCGCCGACTTTTCCGGATGGATCGAGATCGAAAGAATCGTGCAGCCGGCCAAGTCATAAATGCTGAACGCTTTGGCATAGTTCGCACCATTGTATATCATGGCGTTCCGCCGGGTGGAGACATTTCCGGTGATGTAAATCGCCACATCTGTGCTGGTATTCACGGTAAATGTCTGGTTGCCCGTCGAGAGATTTCGCTCGGTTTGGCACGGGAGAACCTCTACTGAAGCCTTGCCTTAAATCGCCCTGCGTCGGGGGATCGCTGACCCTGAGCCGGAGCCGCTTTTACCCGACACCCAGTCAAAACATCGCTTTTCCCCTTTAATTCGCCTAAATCATCATAATTGGGACACAGACTGTCAGCTTTTCCCTTACAAAAGTTTCGGGGTTCGCCCGAATTGAGCTTGCCCTGCAGTGTGTTACGGTAGGCATCAAGATGAAGGCTGATTATTGCAGCACCAACTCAGAGAGCATTGAATCCGCCAAAGTCGTTATCAGAAAAGAATAATCCGATAAATACGCTCAGTCATGAAAATCAAGCTCTCACCGTCCAATCAAGGGAGTGCCCTGTTGCTCAGCCTTCTTATCGCGGTTATCCTCCTCATCGCCCTGACCAGTTATCCGGCCCTGGTTTCGGATGAAAATCAAGCCGTCGGCCGCGCGCAGTCATGGAACGCACCCATGCCCATGGCCGAAGCCGGCATCGAAGAAGCACTCACTCAATTAAAATATGCCGGCAACGGCACCAATCTCGCCACCAATGGCTGGACCCTCGAATCCGACGGTCTGTATCACAAATCCCGAACACTGAGCTCCGCCGGTTATTATGCCGTCGCCATCCAGCCCGCGACTCATCCAGTAATTTGGTCCACAGGCTACGTCTCGACGCCCATTAGCGGTGGCTACATTAGCCGCCTGGTCAAAGTACAGGCCCTCCCTGGGCCGTCATTCGGAAAAGGAGTAACTGCCAAAGGCACAATCTCGTTTACCGGCAATGCGTACATGGATAGTTATAACGTTACCAACGGTGTTTACGACACTGGCGATCCAGCTTCCACGGGCGTGGTCTTGACCGATACAAACGTCGCCGGCGCAATCAGCCTGAGCGGAAGTCCAAGTTGCCATATTACAGGTACTGTAGATACCGGGGCTGGCTCGGGCACGATAATCACCGGCGCTAATAACCCTGTGGGAAGCTCAAATTTTGTCGCCAGTGGCGGCAGCGGCGCTTCACCGAATGTTCAGTCAGGCTACTATAACAATAACGCGAATTATCAATTTAATGATGTTGCCGTCCCCTCATTCAGCAGCTATTACACCTCGTTTACCACGCTGGGCAGCAGCAACATCGCGGGTGTTTCAGGACAGACTACTTACTATGAAGTGTCCAGCATCAGCCAGTCCCTGACGGTCTATGGCAATGTCACGATTTATGTCACTGGAAGCATAAGCCTCGCCGGCCTAAGTGATATTGAGATTGCTACCAACCGCACTCTTACGCTTTATGTCGCCGGCAGCGTGAGCATTGCCGGCAATGGCGTCGTCAATGACACCGGCCTGGCCAAGGCGCTGACCGTTTATGGTTTGCCGACCTGTACGTCATTCAGTTACCACGGCAACGCGAATTTCGTCGGTGTCATCGACGCCCCGGAAGCCAACTTCTCGCTCACCGGGAACGCGGCAGCGATTGGTGCCTTTGTAGTCAACAGCTTCAGCGCTGTCGGCAACGGCGGCGTCCACTGGGATACCAGTCTGGCTTCTACCGGCGCATTCCTTACCAGCAACTGGAACGAAGTGTCTCTAAATCAATAACCAAAAAATTTACTCATTCCAATATGAACAACCCCATCAAAGTGTTTCTGGTCGACGATCATCCCCTGGTGCGCAAAGGCGTTTCCGTGTGCCTCTCCCGCCATAAAGGCATGAAAATTGTTGGTGAAACCGGCGAGGCCCGCGAGGTCCTTTCTCTCGCGCGTGAATTGCAGCCCGACGTGGTCTTGATGGACATCGGCATGCCCTGCATGAGCGGGACCGAGGTCACTGCTCTCCTTCGCCGCGAACTGCCCCATATCCGGGTCCTGATCCTCTCCATTCACGAAATACCCGAATACGTCCGCGAGGCCATGCAGGCCGGCGCCAGTGGTTACATTCTTAAAGGCATTCCCTGCGCCGACCTGATTTCCGCCGTCGAAACCGTCTATCGTGGTGAGTTGTGTTTCAAATCAGAAATGATGCAGTCTTTGCGGGAGCAATCTCCTCTCAAAGGCAAGGATGCCGATGCCCCGCGACTGACCGAACGCGAACGTGACGTGCTCATTCAAGTCGCCGGAGGCTGTAGCAATAAGGAAATCGCAGCCAAACTCGGCATCACCGTTCGCACAGTGGAAAGTCACCGCGGAAACCTCATGCAAAAGCTTAAGATCCATTCGACCGCCGGTTTGACCCGTTTCGCCGTCGCCCGGCAATTGGTCTCCGCCCAACTCGACGACGCCACCGCAGTCCTCGTTTGATTTGATCAGATCCGATGAAAACTAAGGTCAAAACCGCAGGTTTCAGGTCCGCCAATGCCTTTACTCTTGTGGAAACGCTTATCGCTTTAGGGCTCATGGTAATGATCCTGGCGGGACTTATTTTTTCCTACTCGCAGGCGGATAG
>DASYYL010000231.1:0-18408 GCA_035933915.1 Verrucomicrobiia bacterium | reverse complement strand
ACCACGGCCTGAAGGCTGGGACATACTTTCCAGAGGCGGTCGATGGTTTCCACGCCGTCCCATCCGGGCGGCATGCGTATGTCCACAAAAGCCAGCGAATAGGGGTCATTTGCCTTTAACGCGGCTTCGAGCAGCGCCAACGCGTCCGCTCCCTGCGACGCGAAATCCACACGAAAGGGCCCGATTTTGGGAGCCGAACCCGGCTTGCTGAACAGTTCCGCCTCAAGATCGGCCAGCGCCGAAGAACTCGAACCTGTGCCGAGCAATGTCTTGCGAAAGTCATCGTGAATGGCCTGGTTATCGTCGACGACCAGGATTCGGGGAATGATGTCGTTTGTCGCGCTCATAATCGTGACAGTGAACCCGGGCGTTCGACGGGTATTTCCAGGACGAAGGTGGCGCCTTTGCCCGGTCCGCTGCTATTGACTTCAATTGTGCCGCCCAATTCCTTAGCCGCCAGGGCGCTGCCGTGCAAACCGAAGCCGTGTCCGCCGTTTTTCCGGGTGGTGAAGCCGTGATTGAAAATTTTCTTGAGGTTCGCCGCGGGAATACCCACGCCGTTGTCGCTCACAGTCACCTTGATGCGTCCGGAACCATTGGCCACACGAATGTTGACTTCCTTGGGAGTCAGTTCGGATTCGACGCAGGCGTGTTTTGCGTTGCTCAACAGGTTTAGAAGAATTTGCAGCACCTTATGTTTGTCCACCACGACCTCTGGCAATTTGGGGGCGTAATCGCGCCGGACGTTGACCTGATGTTCGGTCAATTCCACGGCCTGCAGTCGCAAAACATCTTCCACGAGGTCCTCTACGCGAATGCTCTCGGCCAGCCCCATCACTTTGCCGTAGTTCTGTTGAGTGGCGATAATCTGTTTGATGTGCTCGATTTTGGTCCGCACGAAACCAAGCTCTTTGAGAATCAGGGTCTGCTCCATTCCCAGGTGCGTCGCGAGTTTCGCCAAATATTCGGGCAATTGGCTTCCTTTGGGGTCTTTCGTTAAATAGTCGCCGATATCATTCACGTGTTCGCGCAGAAGCCGAGCCACCTGGCCGATGTTTTGCAGCTTAAATTCCGCAACGTGGTCAGAAACGATCGCCGCGGAAACATTCACGCTATTGAGCACGTTGCCCACGTTATGCAACACCGCGGTGGCGACTTCCGACATGCCGGCCTGGCGCGAGACCTCGAGCATTTCCTTGTGCGTTTTTGCGTTGACCCCACTTTCGGACTTGAGCCTTTCGGCTGACTGGCGCAATTCCTCATTCGCCCTGTTCAACTTTTCTGATTCGTTCTTGAGTGTTTCTTCCAGCGCCGCCTGGATGGTTCGGGCCTTTTCTTCCGCGCCCTGGTACCGCTTGAGCAACGCTTGAATGTGGTACATTCCGACCAGTAAAAGGACGGAAGTAAACCCATACGCCCCGTCCAGGAGATAATTGCGCCGGGGAAAATTAGGAATCACATCCGCGCCTTCCGCCCAGTGCAAGACCGCCAGGCTGGCGAATGCGCTGAAGAGCCACCATCCAACCTGGACAGCGCGAAAATGCCGTTTCAGCCACAGCGCATAACCTGCCACAGTTAATTGAAGCGCGCCTGCGGACAGATCTATGTAAAGTTGATAATTCATCGGCGGAAACCCGGAGCATCTATTGCAATATTTATGCCGATAATTCGCAGAAACTGAGAAATTTCAACAACGCGACTATCACTGCCGGAAGTTAATGAATGTTGCCGGTCAGGTGCGGCTCTTTCCGTTAGCCAGACAACGGGATTGCCGGCGCCGGAACTTTCGCTGTCCAGTTTTGAGGCACCGTTACACTGGCGAGCCCCTCAGGGGATATTCAAAACCTCGCCGGGACGGATGTGGGAGAGATTGACGGCTGGGTTGGCGGCCGTCAGTTCGTTCAAATGCACGCCGAATTTGCGGCAAATCGCCATTGCGGTTTCACCGCGCTCGACCACATGCGTGTGACCGTGCGCAATCGGAGTTTCTGTATGGGCCGGAGTTGCGGGGACGAGCGGCTGTGTCTGCGCGGGCTCCACTGGATGGACAGGCTCAACGGGCTGAACAGGCTGGCTGGGGCCGCCGGGATCAGGGGTAATATCCTGGGGCAACGTTGAGTTCGGTTTGGCCGCTGTTTGGTTTGCATACCAAACGTTCCATTGCTTTAGCGTGTCCTGGAGACTCTGGACCTGCTGCTGTAACTGGCGATTTTGTTCGACAAGCTTTTCCAATTGCTGCTGCGCCTGGGGCGCACTGGGCAAAGGCAACACATCCGCTGCAAGTTGTTGTTTGCAGGCGGCGATGTGCTGCCGGATGATGTCCGCGTTTTCGGCTGAAGGATCAAATTTCAGGTACTGCTCGTAGTGATAGATCGCCGCCGCCGGGTCGCTCTCCTGGTTTTCGTACAGCATGCCGAGCTGATAATGCGCGGCCGCGGAGTGGGGGTTCGCCTCGAGCGATTCCTCAAAAGCCTCAACGGCTCCCTGGTAATCCATCGCATTTACCCGGCTGATGCCCAGGACATAGTGAGGCTCCTTCTCGTCGTCCTGGCCGGACGGCGCACATCCGCTCAGCGCGGCGGCCAGCAACGACACGAAAAAAAACCGTATCCAAAATGACATCAGCACAAAATTAATCGAATGACGCGGAGCGTGCAATTGAAAGCGGTTGCTAAAGCGTTGATGAGGTTGCGGAAGTAAAGTTCAAAGCGGACTTTCAATCCCGCAGGATAACTTTGGCTTGAAACCTGGCAATGAAATGGAAAAATGCTTCCAATGAATCTGAGCGAAGAACAACGGCAGCACGTCACGACCTGGATTTCGGCGGGAGCAAAGCTCTCTGAGGTCCAAAACCGCCTGAACCAGGAATTCGGTCTCAAACTCACTTACATGGAGACCCGGTTTCTAGTGGACGATTTAAAACTCACTCCGAAGGATCCCGAACCACCTAAAACCGAAAAGCCGCCCGTCCCGGAAGTGAAGAAGCCGGAGGAAGAAAAGAAATCGCCCGCCGAGGCCGCCAAACCCGGCGAGGTATCCGTGAATGTGGACCAGATCGCCAGGCCCGGCGCGGTGGTGAGCGGCAAAGTGACTTTTAGCGACGGGCAAAAAGCGGAATGGTATCTTGACCAAATGGGACGCCTGAGCGTCATCCCGGGCCAGCAGGGTTACAAACCCTCCGCCGCTGACGTGCAGGAATTTCGAATGTCTTTGCAGGAGCAGTTGCAACGCCTGGGCATGTAAGCCCTCTTTTTGTTACATTTCTGCGAACATTGGGCCGCCCTCGTTGTCTCACCATGAATGCTGTCTTATGATAGACACCTTATGGAATATTGGTCTCATATCGCGCTAAATAGCCTTTTTGTCATGGTGGACGCGGTATGGTGGATGGTCGCGTTGCGCCTGGCAGAGAAGAAGGTCTTGCGTGTCATTATAAGCCTTTTTATGGCCGCGCAATTGGGCTCCGCCATTGTGGTCGCGGCAAATGTTGATTTGTCGAATTACCTTCCCACGGCCGCGCTGACCGCCGTTGCCGTCTGGCAGCTTTTCGGCACGGCCGCACTCGCGGGCCTGGGTATTTTGTATGTCTGCTTCCGCATAATTCGCCGCCGCCATCAGCCGGTCGCGACCGTTCAAAAGCCGTCTGCCACGACACCGCCCATCGAGAATTCAATCTCGCGCCGCGGCTTTATCGGCGCCTGTGCGGCCATCGTTCCACCGCTGTGCACGTTCAGCATCACCGGCGTCGCGCTGGGGCAGCTTGACGAATTTCGGCTGCGCCGTTATTCGCTGTCGCTCCCGTCGCTGCCAAAGTGCCTGGATGGATTAACGATTGCGCACGTGAGCGATATCCACGTGGGACAATGGACGCATGGACCGATTCTGAAAAAAATTGTCGACCGAACAAACGCCCTTGACGCTGACCTGGTTGTAGTCACAGGTGACCTCATCAATTACGAGCTAAGCGATTTATCCGGATCCATTGACCTTCTAAAACAGATGCACGGGCGTTACGGCCTTTTCATGGTGGAAGGCAACCATGACTTAATTGAGAACGGGACGGAATTTGAACAGCGCGTCAAAGGTTCCGGGTTGTCGCTGCTAGTGGATGAATCCACAGTCGCCACGGTCCGCGGCTATCCCATTCAATTCCTGGGGCTGCGTTGGATCGATAGTGTGGGATCTCCCGATGATCGCATCATTTCCCGTTACGTACGCGAATTGGTCAAACAGCGCCGTCCGGATGCTTTCCCAATCTTTCTGGCGCATCATCCGCACGCTTTCGACCCGGCCGTTGAACATGGGCTGCCATTGACGCTGACCGGACACACGCATGGAGGCCAGTTTATGTTGGACCGCAATACCGGGCTCGGGCCGGCGCTGTTCCGCTATTGGTCCGGGCCCTATCAGCGAGGCGATAGTCAATTGATCGTGTCCAACGGTGTGGGCAATATGTTTCCGTTGCGAATCAACGCACCTGCGGAGCTGGTGCATATCACCCTGCACTGCGCGTGAACTAGATCATTCCTCGACGCCGCACGGCTCGCACGATGTCTCGGGTGAGGAGGCTTCTCCGAAACGTTTCAAGCACACCATCAGGATGCCGATATCCGCCGGCGATACCCCGGAAATCCTCGCAGCCTGTCCAATCGTGGCGGGGCGAATCTTTGCCAGTTTTTGCCGTGCTTCCAGACGCAGGCCCGGCACAGTTGAGAAATCAAACGCGCCTGGAATCTGTTTGTCCTCGAGCTTTTTGAACTTTTCAACTTCCAGTTCCTGCCGCTCCACGTAACCGGCGTATTTAATGGCGATCTCGACCTGCTCGACGATTTCGTGCGACAGCGATTCGTCACGCCCGGGTAAATCGGCGTAAGTGGTTTCCGGGCGAGACAGGATTTTGGCCAATGAATCAGAATTGTAATAATTACTATTCAGCCTACTAATCTCACAATCAATGGCCTGTTTCTTTGCCTGGAACTTCCGATAGTTGCGTTCGGGTAATAGTCCGATTTCGTGACCGATTTCCGAGAGCCTCAGATCTGCGTTGTCCTGGCGCAATAATAACCGGTATTCAGCCCGCGAAGTGAACATTCGATACGGCTCGGTCGTTCCCTTTGTGACCAAGTCGTCAATCAACACGCCAATGTATGCCTGATCGCGCCGGAGAACGATTGGCTCCAGGTTTCGGGTTCGCCGGGCTGCATTGATTCCTGCCATAATTCCCTGAGCTCCCGCTTCTTCGTATCCGGAGGTACCGTTTATCTGGCCGGCCAGGTATAAGTTCCGGCAAGCTTTTGTCTCGAGCGACGGGAACAGTTGGGTTGGAAAGGCAAAGTCATACTCGACTGCATAAGCCGGGCGCAGGATTTCGGCATTCTCACAGCCTTTGATGGTCCGAATGAGTTCGAACTGGACTTCAAATGGCAAGCTCGTTGAAAACCCGTTCACGTAGATCTCGTCAGTCTCGATGCCCTCCGGCTCGAGAAAAATCTGGTGTCGCTCCTTGTCCGGGAACTTCACGATCTTATCCTCAATGGACGGACAATAGCGTGGTCCTACACCTTCGATTTTGCCCGAGTACAGGGGCGACTTGTGCAGATTGTCCCGAATGACCTTGGCGGTCTTATCGTTCGTGAAGGTAATGTGACAAGGCAATTGGCCGTTCAGCTTTGCCAGGACCGAACCGGGAGGATATTTGGTCTCGGCAGACGTGCCTTGGAATCGGCAATCAGATTGTTCCACGTGGAACAATTCGTCCTTCCAGTAGGTAAAGTAGGGAACCGGTTCATCACCGGGCTGGACTTCGGTTTTCGAAAAGTCGATAGAACGCCGCAACAGGCGCGGTGGTGTTCCAGTCTTTAACCTGGCCAACTCCAGCCCCAGCTCCTTGAGCGAACCTGACAGGCTTTGCGCGGCGACGTCGCCTGCGCGTCCACCCGATTGTTGGTTGAAGCCTATGTGCATCAGCCCCCGCAAGAATGTGCCGGTCGTAATGACAACCGTCCCGCCATGGTATTGGACCTCGAGAGTCGTTTCGACTCCATAAGCCATGCCATCCTTGTGCAATATCCTGGCCGTTTGGCCTTGTTTGATATCCAGGTTCGGCGTCGTCTCACAAATCCATTTGAGGCGAAATTGATAGTGCTTTTTATCGCATTGAGCCCGCGGCGCCCATACCGCCGGTCCCTTTTTCGTGTTCAGCATCCTGAATTGCAGCCCGGTCATATCCGTAGCCTTTCCCATCTCACCGCCCAGCGCATCGATTTCCCGCGTCAAGTGACCTTTGGCCAGGCCACCAATCGCGGGGTTACAGGACATTTGTCCAATGGAATCCACGTTCATCGTCAGTAACAAGGTCTGGCAACCCATCCGCGCCGAAGCCAACGCTGCTTCGACCCCCGCGTGGCCAGCGCCAATGACAATCACGTCGTAGTGTTTAGGATAGATGAACATGTTGGATCGGGAACCATCGCGCTACGATCTCAGCAAGGATAAGCTCAACTCGCGCTCGAAATCTCCAGCCAGCCCAAGAATCCTCAGGAGATTCCGGCTAAAACGTGAGAACAATCCTCCGATAATTACAGATAACGTTAATTGCAGTTGAAAATAGCGAATATATGAGCAAATTTGAGCTTTCGTTAACGTTATCTTATAAACAATCAGATTATAGCATGATGAAAACTCAATCGTTCCGTTCGCACGGCTCAATTTCCAGGCCGGAACGGTTGCGATAAGCGCGAACGGAATTTGTCCGCTTGATTCTGTAGCGTGCATGACTTCTTCTCAGGAGAAACAGAATAGGCGTCTTTTTAGAAATCGCAATCCTTGAATGGCGAAATTGCGACTCGATTCGGTTCCCCTGGATGACCTTTTCACGGCGAAACCATGACCACAAAACGGTCAGACTTACTTCGCAATTTTAGAAATCATCTTTTGGATGTTGGTCGTGAAACGCGGCTGGACGTCGCGGGCGTACGAGGATTGGCTGGCAGAAACGTTGCGATCGGCATTGTTTAGAACTAAAATGTATCACGCAAAAAGGAAAATCGACCACTACCGGAACATGCAACCAGTCACCCCACCGTTGCCGCAAAGTACGCGTCGAAGTTCATCCTGGCGCATTCGGTGTCTCATTGCCCTTGCGCTTGTACCCGCCATTATCTTCGGTTCAGTCACTAGCCTTCGGTTGCTCGGATTGTTTCGCCCGTTTTACATCCCGGTGGGAAGTATGGCGCCCGCTCTATCCAAGCGGGACCATGTCGCGATGGAAGGAATTACCTTCCTCCTACGCTATCCTCGTCGAGGTGATGTCGTGGTCTTCAACTCCGACCACATCGAATTCCTGGCCCCTCAAACATTTTACACCAAGCGTGTAGTCGGTGTGCCGGGTGATCACTTGACGATCTCGAATGGCGACCTGTTCATAGACGATAAACTGGTAATCCTCAGCAACAACGAAGGCAGGATTGTCTACGACGCGCCGCCAATTTCAGGATCATTTTCGCTCCAGACAAACGTGACAGTCGCGGATGACTGCTATTTTTTGCTGGGAGACAACTCGACAAACAGTTTTGACAGCCGGTTTATTGGCGCCATTCCACGCAAAGAAATTGTGGGACGTATCATATTTTGTTACTGGCCCCCTTCAAGGATTGGGATTGTAAGATGACGCTCTTTGCCCCTTTATTTTGGACTGGCGGGGCGAAGGCTCCGGTATTAATGAGATCAGCCGATATTTTGCAGGAGTATTTACGATTTGCTCCCGTCCAATAGAGAATGAAAGTGTTGCTCACGATCCCTGTACCTGCACTGTTGATCATTGCCGCTTTGAACGGCTGCAAGTCAGAATCAGACTCGGGCATCAGCGGCTACGTTTCGCCGGTGCCCCTGATTAACCAGATACAAGCGGCTGACCATATCGTCGTCGTCAGCACGTTTCGTCACACTCCTGGCGTTTCACATTATGCCGGTTTCAGCATGACAATGACCGGCGCTGAAATGAATACTATTATTCGCTCCATCTCTTCGCTACGCGCGCCCAGGTACAACGGTCCCACTGTGCTGAACGATTGTTTATATGATCGGGAGCTTCAGTTTTATCATGGCACAAATGAATTGGGCACTGCGGATTTAGGATACTGTTTGGTGAGTTGCGATGGTGTTGACTATCATGCGCCGGAGGTTTTTAGAAGTTTGTACCATCGCATTGCACGCGAGAGCGGAGAAGAAGACTGAGCATCTCCATTTGCGTCATCGGCGGTCCAAATCAGAATGTCGTCACGAAAATCCAATTCTCTTGATTCAGTCAAAATGATTCTGAATGGACCGATTTATAACTATTGCTTTTACCGTAGCGCTGCTTATAATGCGCGTTTGTTATGGACATATTAAATCTTACACCAGCTCAACTGAAACACGCAGCCGATATCAAAGAACAGATCGCCGCGTTGGAAAACGAACTTCAAGCCATTGTCCGCGGTGGTGGCGGCAACAGCGTCCCATCGCCGTTACGGTCGCGACGCAATCGCATGAGCGCCGCAGGCCGTGCCAGGATTATTGCCGCTCAAAAAGCGCGCTGGGCGAAATTCAAAAAATCCAACGGTGGGGCCGCTCCAAAGACCAAATCACGAAGATTCAGCGCTGCCGCCAGGGCTAAAATCGCCGCCGCCGCCAGGGCGCGCTGGGCAAAGGCCAAAGCTTCCGGAAAAAATTCGCTTTAGGCCGATATCATTCGGCTCCGGGCTTAAATTTTACATCCACGCTAATGCCGGCGTTCACAACCTGTCCGGTTGGCGCTAGCATTCCTGTGCGTTTGTTGATGCCGAATACAGTTACAGTTCTGGAGTTCTGATTTCCGACGATCAGCCAGCGGCCTGAAGGATCGATTCCCATACCGCGCGGAAAATTTCCCCCGCAGGGAATATTCTGAATAAGCGCCAGCTTCTTTCGTTTCACAGCCAGCACTGAAACGCTGTTGTGGCCGCGTACCGTTGCATAGACAAACCGGCCATCGGGCCGATACGCAATCTCCGCCGCGGTGTATGTGGCCTTATACTGTTCCGGCGGCAGGAGTGAGAGCGACTGGCGCTGTGTCAGCACGCCGCGTTTTCCATCCCAATCAAACACAGTCACCGTGCAAGCCATTTCACAAACCACACAGGCGGTCTTTCCGTCCGGGCTGAAGGCGATGTGACGCGGCCCGGATCCGGGCGCGATTAAAGCAAAAGGCGGGTCATTTGGCGTCAGGTCCGCGTCGGCTGGATTCACCTTATACACCATTACTTTGTCCAGCCCCAGGTCGCAAGCCAGCGCAAACCGTCCTTCGGGCGCGGGCACAAAACAATGCGGATGCGGCCCCGCCTGGCGCACTCGATTGACGCTGCTGCCGGAATGATGAATCACGGTTCCATCTGTGAATGTGCCATCAGAATTGAGGTGAAAGGATTTGACGCTGCCACTTGTGTAATTGGCGGCCAAAAGGCAATCATCGGTCGCGTCATCGCCCACATAACAAGGGCCATCGCCCCCAGACGACTTCATATCTAAACGCCGCAGTTCACCCGTTTTCCCGTCAATGGCAAAGGACGTGACGAAACCCGGTTGATTGTCACCGCGTGTGGCCGCAAAGAGAAAACGGCCATCGGGCGAAATGGCCAAATAATTGGGGCTCTCCACAGCGGCGGCCAATTCGGGAGCCGAAAGTTTTCCGGAATCCATATCGAGGCGCGAGACATAAACGCCGCAGCTTAAAGCGTCGGTAAACGTCCCGAAATAGACAAAACAATCTTTTGCCCAAACCGCCGGCGAAAGCAGGATGAGCGCAAAAATGAATAAAATTCGAGTAACCGTTCCGGCTTTAACTTGTCTAATTAATATACGGGTTTGCATCGGGTGGGCATTTTCACCAGCAAGACACCAGAAAACAAGTAACTATTCTTTTACCTTGCTTTAAATGTCACTTAAAGTCTGTTGTGCAGAGCCGAAGGAAAAGCACATGATTTTTTAAACGGCGGAAAACCGTGCAAAAGCGGGCTTATTTGTGGAAAAAAATATGGATGCAAAAAAGTGCTTGGGGGCGTCGGTGAAATTTTGGCGAAACCGGATGGGGCTCTCGCAGGAGGCCCTGGCGGAACGGTCGAATATGCATCGGACGTACATCTGCGACGTTGAACGCGGCGCGCGCAACGTCTCTCTCGAAACCATCGAACGGCTGGCGCGCGCGCTCGAGATTTCCACCTTCACCCTGTTCTTTAGCTTTCGCAAGATTTCATCTGGCAAGTCCGGCCACCTGATCGCCGATGACATGATCGACATTCTGATCGTCGAAGATAATCCGAATGAAGGCGAGGCTGCTTTGCGCGCTCTCAAACGCGCCAGCCTGGCCAACCGTATCGAATGGGTCCGCGACGGACAGGAGGCCCTGGATTTTCTCTTCGGCGACTCCCTTCCTCAGGGACGCCGTCGCGAGTTGCCCCACTTGATACTGCTGGATTTGTGTTTGCCCAGGGTGGACGGATTGGAAGTACTGCGGCAAATTCGGGAAGACCCATTGACGCGTACGATTCCCGTCGTCGCCCTCGCGGGGTCCCGGCGCGGACGGGATGTCGCCGAAAGCCAAAGACTCGGCACCCGCGCATGCATCATAAAACCGGTTGATTTTCGTAATCTCAGCGAAGTCGTACCCCGGTTGAACATGCAGTGGGTGCTCAAACCGCAGGCGACCGCAAGCGTATAAGCACGGCAACAGTAGCGGCAACGCTCACGGCACGTAATGTGCTATTATTCTCCCTGTTAATAGGCAAAATGGACCAAATTTGATGAATGGCCGGGATGGAATCAGATCTGGCGAAAACTGATTTCCAGACTTCGAGGCACCCATGGGCAAATCACTAACTGTCTTAATCGTCGAGGACTCCGAAGCCGACGCCGAGTTAGTCTTGTACGAACTCACCAACGCCGGGTTCGACCTTAAATGCACACGCGTCCAAACCGAACGGGATTTCCTCGAGGAACTGGCCAAGAAGCCCGATATTATTCTCTCGGACTTTTCGATGCCTCAATTTAGCGGTCTGCGCGCCGCACAACTGACCCGCGAGAGCAGCCTCGGTATCCCGTTTATTCTTGTCTCGGGAACCGTCGGCGAGGAGGTCGCCGTGGAGGCCATGAAAATGGGCGCGACCGATTACCTTCTCAAAGACCGCCTTGCCCGGCTTGGGACCGCCGTCGAACGGGCGCTGCACGACGCCAGGGAGCGGGCCAGATTAAAATTCGCCGAGCAGGAACTGCTAAACGCGCATGCGCAACTGCGCCAATTGCTCGAACACAGCCCCGCCGTGATTTATTCCCTGAAAGTGGAAGGCAAAAAGCTCGTGCCAAAAATTATCAGCGAAAACGTCACCACGCTGCTCGGCTTCACAGTGGCTGAAGCGTTGAGCCATGAATGGTGGCTGGCCCAGCTTCATCCGGATGATCGTGAGCGGGCCATTGCCAGCATCTCCGAAACGCTCGTGGATGGGGCCAGCCTCACAAATTATCGCCTTCGCCATAAGGACGGCGGTTACCGGTGGGTCGAGGACAAACAATGCCTCATCTGCGGCTTGCCGGACGAGCCTGACTGCATCGTCGGCATTTGGGCGGATATCACGGAACGGCGCCGACTCGAAGCACAACTGCTTCAGTCCCAAAAAATGGAAGGCATCGGCCAATTGGCCGGCGGTGTCGCCCATGATTTCAACAACATTCTCAGCGTGATCCAAATGCAATCTGGCCTGCTCAAAAGCGCGGGCCAGCTTTCGCCCGAACAAGTGACATTTGCCGACGAAATCATTGCCACCGTCCAGCGGGCCGCCACGTTGACGCGGCAATTGCTCCTGTTCAGCCGCCGCGAGGTGTTTCAACCGCGTGATTTGGACCTGAACGAATCCGTGAGCCACACAACCAAAATGTTGCAGCGGATCCTGGGCGAAACCATTCAGATGGAACTCAAACTGGCCCCGCCGCCCGTGTTCGTGCATGCGGACGCGGGCATGATCGACCAGGTCCTCATGAATCTGACGGTCAACGCGCGCGACGCCATGCCCAACGGCGGGCGCCTCATCATTGAAACCGGGGCGGTCGAGTTCGACCAACTGGCCGCTTCCCTTTCTCTGAACGGCCGGCCCGGCTCGTTCATCTGCCTGACCGTCAGTGACAGCGGCTGCGGCATTTCGCCGGAAATACTGCCAAAAATCTTTGAGCCCTTCTTTACCACCAAGGAACCCGGCAAAGGCACCGGGCTTGGGCTGGCAACGGTATTTGGCATCGTGCAGCAGCACCAGGGCTGGGTCAGCGTCTATAGCGAGCCGGGGCACGGTGCCTCATTCCGGATTTATTTGCCACAACTGGCCAGGAACGCGGCCCAAAGACCGGCGAATCAAAACGGCCTGGAAATGCGTGGCGGCAAAGAAACAATCCTGCTTGCGGAAGACGATCCCATCTTGTGCGCCTCTGTCCATCGCGCCCTTGCGAAATTGGGCTATACCGTTCTTGAAGCACGCAGTGGCACTCGAGCGCTCGAAACCTGGAAAAAAAATTCCAGTCGCATAGACCTGCTCCTTACGGATTTGGTCATGCCCGGCGGCATGACCGGCAAGGAATTGGGGCAACAAATTCTCACGGACAATCCGAAACTTAAGGTCATCTACATGAGCGGCTACAGCGCCGAAATCGTCGGACGAGATTTTCCTTTGGAAGAAGGCTTCAATTTTCTCGTTAAACCGTTCCAGGTCGAAAAATTGGCCGCCGCCATTCGCGCCAGGCTGGACCGGTAGAAAGCTCCAAATTTCAAGCACCAGTCGCCAGAGAAACTTCGATAATCGAACGTCCAATTTGCAGCTTTGAGCCTGGTCCTTCTCTGGAGCTTGGATGTTGGTACCTTGAGCTTCCAGGAGATTGATCCGCACCGTTTGCGAGTGTTTAAACTTGCAACGGCCATCCCGTCCGCGCCAATCTCTTCGCCATCATGGCAACAAAACAAATCATTAAACCGGCGAAATCTCCAACGGCCGTCGGGCCGTACAATCACGCAGTGCGCACCGGCGGCTTGCTCTTCTGCGCCGGCCAAATTCCCATCGATCCAAAGGATGGAAACTTGATTTCCGGCGACATCAAAGCGCAAACCGACCGCGTACTGCAAAACGTCAAAGCTATTTTAGACGATCAAAAACTGACGTTCGCCAACGTTGTCAAAAGCACGGTGTTTTTGACCAATCTCGCCGATTTTGCCGGAATGAATGAAATTTACGCGAAATATTTCACCGACAATTTCCCGGCGCGTTCCACCATCCAGGTCGCCGCGCTGCCCAAGGGAGCAAACGTGGAAATTGAGGTCGTTGCGCATTTTTGACCATGCCCCTGGGAATAGACCTATTGATAGCGCTGGTGATCGGCGTCGCCGCGGGATTTATTGCGGGCTGGCTCAAATGGGCGGGCAAAAATTCTGACCCCCGCCTGGAAAACGAATTGCGCCAGCAAATTGCGCAACGCGAATCGGACCTGGAAAAATTGCGCCCGCAACTGATGGACGCGGCAAACGCTCGCGCCGCGGCGGAAGCAAAACAGGCTGCGGCGGAAACGCTCCTCGCTGAGCAAAAATCATTGCAGGAAAAAGCCCTCGCCGACCTGCGCGACACATTTAAAGCCTTGAGTGCCGACGCCCTGAAACAAAGCGCACCGGAATTTTTACGGCTTGCCGAACAATCGTTTGGAAAACTACAGGAATCGGCAAAGGGCGACCTAGCGCAGCGGCAAGAAGCCATCAAAACCCTGGTCGAACCGCTCAAACAACATCTCGAAAACTACCAGAAACGATTGCAGCAAAGCGAGACGGCGCAGTCCTCCACACTGGGCGAAGTCAAAAAACAGTTGGAGACGCTCTCACAGCAAAGCCAGACGCTCGCCCACGAGACACTCCAGTTTCGTATGGTCCTTCACTCAAACCAGGCCCGCGGTCGCTGGGGTGAAGAAACGCTACGCCGTGTCGTCGAGGCCGCCGGCATGAGCGTCCATTGCGATTTCACAGTGCAACCTCAACCGGGAGAAAGTCGTCCCGATCTGGTCGTGCGCCTGCCCGGCGAACGCGTCATCATCGTGGACGCCAAAGTCCCGGACTTCGATTTTCTCAACGCGATGGAATCCGCCGATCCGATAAAGCGCAACGAGTCGCTGGCCGTCCATGCGGCAAAGTTGAAGGCGATGATCAAGGCGCTGGCCGACCGTGATTATTTCAGGCAATTTCCGAACGCGCTGGATTATGTGGTTTTGTTCATGCCGGCGGAGTCGCTGTTCAGCGCCGCGCTCGAAGGGGATCGGGATCTTATCGTCTGGGCGGCGGAAAAGAAAATTCTCCTGGCCACGCCGGCCTCACTCATCGCCCTGTTGCGCTCGGTCAGTGTGAGCTGGCAGCAACAGGCACAAACGGAAAACGCCCAGCAAATCGCCGAAGCCGCCAAGGAATTTTATTGGCGCGTGGTCAAGTTCATGGAGCATTTCGAGAAAATTCGGTCAGGACTCGAGCGCGCCAATTCCGCATTCAACGATGCCGCCGCGAGCTTTGAATCGAGACTTCGCCCGGCCGGCGAACGGCTGGCTGAGTTGGGCGGCGCCAATGCGGACAAGGCCTTGCCGGACATTCAACCTCTGCAGGCCACGCTGCGTTTGCCGGCGGCGTGACTGTAAAAATTGCCTCCTTTAGCGAATGAGCCTGCGCTGAACCTCTTATTATCGCGTTGCAGTATGGCTCCAGCGAGAAAGCGACAAGGGCAAATAATCCGGGAATTACCGTCATCGCAAAACCCCTCCTTGCAATCGCCGGACACGACATTGTATTTGCCATCCGGGGAAAGCACGATTTTATAGTTCGAGAAACGGCGGCCACGTCATTTCCATGGATTAAAAACTTTCACCGGTGTCGCTGTGTAATCCTTCTCGTTTCGCGTTACCAACGTTAGCCCATGCCGCAAGGCGATTGCCGCATTTAAACTATCGAACGCTGGTGGTTTGCGCCCAGCTTTTTGCGCCGTTGCGTATAGGGTTCCCCAAACCAATCCCTCATCCCTTGAATATTCCAGAATATATCCTTCGAAATCCTGCAACAAGCTGCCGAACCAGGCGGACAATTCGTGTTTCTTTCGCCCCTCCGGATATGGTTCGACGCCCTTCTTAATTTCTCCGATGGTAACCGCGGTTAAGAACAGTTCGTGGTCATGGTCGTGCATCCATTGCAAAACCTTGGGGTTTGGCGCCTTTTGCCGCAATTCGGAAATCAAATCGGTGTCCGCGACGAACATTAAAGCTTGATGTTTTGAGGCCGGTCACGAAGCCGGCCAATTTTGAAATCACTCGCCGGGCATTCCCGCATCCACTGAACCAACGTCTTTTTTCGAGGGCGGCGCGCTTTTTTTAAAATTATTTCGTCGTCACGTTCTTCAACTAACAACTTATCACCTGCGCGAAATTGATATTTTTCGCGTATGGCAGCCGGAATCACGATTTGGCCTTTACTGCTTAAGACAGTCGTCACGAGTAAGACATTATCTTACCTCGTGCCAATCCTCAAGAACTTTTATCGAATTGGTTGATGGTAAAGGAGGAAATTCTTGAGGACTAAAACTCCGAGAGACCAACCGCCCGCGTATCTGTTTACGGCTTCCCTCAACTCAACCTTCTCATCAAACCTTTCGCCCGCCGTATCCACACCCGATCGCGCCGCCGCTGGAACGCGGGCGCATGGATATCGTCGCTCAACACGTCCTTGAGTTCGCCACGGGCTTTATCGGGCTCGTTTTTAGCCATGAATAGCTCCGCTAATTGCACTTTGGCGCGGGGATAGGAATGGTTCTGCGTGATGTGCTGCCAGTAGAGAATGGCATTATCGGTTTCGCCCAGGGCACCGAGCGCTTCGGCGAGGGCCATCATGGTGTAGCCGTAATCGTGGTCCGGTTTTTCGTTCATCACGCCTTCCAGAATCGGACGCGCTTCCGCGGGCCTTTTCAATCGGACAAGGCATTGGCCCAGGTGCGCGCGGGCGTCGATGTCCTTCGGTTCCCGCTCCAATGCGGCCCGGTAACACTTTTCCGCCTCAACGAAATTGCCTCTCTGAAAATAAACGTCGCCGAGTTCAAAATGATGAACCGCGTTGTCAATATGATGGATTTGCGATTGCAGCTCGCGGATGCGCTTTCGGCTTCCCGCGCCGGGCAGTTCAAATCCGCTGACACTCGAGGCGGTCGCCCGATACACCATCAAATAATACCACAAAGCA
Organism: Verrucomicrobiia bacterium; assembly: GCA_035933915.1. Classification (GTDB taxonomy): domain Bacteria; phylum Verrucomicrobiota; class Verrucomicrobiia; order Limisphaerales; family UBA11358; genus UBA11358. The sequence goes on along the minus strand of DASYYL010000231.1, from coordinate 2,108 downwards.
GAAATGCCCCAACCGATGAAGATCAACACCGCCCAGATCCATTCCCGATTACGAAGGGCGTGAACGAACATCCAGATCTGAAAAACCGTGATGACCAACGACACCGGATTCGCCAGGAGCAGGGGCCAATCCTCCAGCGTGGTCGTAAGTGCGGCGAACATGCCGCACTCTATTCAGGAGGCTTTTCATTATCAAGTGTTCAGTTATTGACCGAGCATCTCATACGGTGCAATCGTGTCTTCACCAACTTTGTATCTTGGATGGGCTTTGAGCGAAATGCTGAAAGCGAAACCCCAATCCAGCGGCTGGCCGCTCCCATTGTCGATCAGCCGAAACGTCACTGCGGTGGTAAAGCTGCGCATGTCGCGATAGAGACTATAATATTGCTCCTGCAATTTGCCTGTCTCGACATTGATATAATGCGTGGCGCGCAAACCCCAATTGTCGTTGAGTCGATAAAACAGCGTGCTCGTGACGACGTCGTCGCCGCCGTCAACAAAGCCGGGATGCAAATACCAATGTCCGACGGCCCAGCTCCAGCGGTCACCGGGCGAAAAAGTGACCTGATGAAAGGCCATATTCAAGTGATTATCGTTTATGCCGTAACGTATGACGGATTCGAGCGCGAGCCAGGACCGCGGCTTGAACACGAGATCGGAATAAAGATCATCGAACGTCTTTTGAGGCTGCAAAAAGACGTCATTGGTTTGCCCATTGGGCGTCAGATTCCAATCCAACATCACGTTCCAATCCAGCAGGTTATCGAGCTGGCCGTTGCGCATGGTCTCAAGCGTGTTGCGAACGCCGTAACGGAGAACGTTTTCGCTTTCAATGGCATCAATGTCATTGTAATCAGGAAAGTCCACCGGCAGGACCATCAGGTTGGGAAGCGCCGTGTCGAATTGCGGCAGTTGTCCGGGAGTATAATTGGGCCGCGGTACAAAATTGTAACTGAGCGTCGGCTGGATGACGTGCCGCAGGCCGTTGACGTCCAGCAACGAATTGGTCGCGTCCCGCCAAAGCCGCGACACCTTGAAAGAGACATCCGCGCCCGTGTTTAAGACATAACGCGTGGCCTCCGAATTTGTCCCGCCGGGACCATTTTCCGGCCCGTACCATGTTACCCGTCCGCCCACACGCGGCGTGACGTTGAGCCAGCCAAAGAACGTTTCGGGCAGGAGCAATTGATGGAAGGTATCGGCGCGCGGCGCTTCATAGTCCGCGGCCGTGAAGTTGGTGTCGCCGAAGAGCGTATCCGTGCCCGCAAAATATCGTCGATAATAACCCACCGAACTTTGACTCTCGTAATAGAGCGGCGTCTTAAAAATCGGCTGCCGGTAGCCGGTCAATTGCAGGTCCGGCAGACGCTCAACCTGGTCAAAGAACTCGTTGATGCGCGGCGTGGTCAGGAGGTCCAGGCTCCAATTGTTCCAGTATTTATTGGCGTCCACGAATGTGTTTGGCTGCGGATTTTGCCCGTAATCGCCCTGGAAAAAATCGTGAAGCACCAGCTGGTCGCTCTGATAGTTGACCAGCGCTTTGGTGTTGAAGTTCGTGTAGGGCGTGGCCTGCCAGCCCAGGTAAAACCGCTCGCGATCCTTTGGAATGGCCGGCAGATTTTGAAACGAGTTGCTGTTGACGCTTTCTTCCGGGTCAAGGTCGTGCAAGTAATAATACTTCAATTGCGCGTTTCCCCATTGGCCCAGGCGCAAATTCGCGTCCGGCCCCAGCCCCACTCCCCGTTTTTCCCGGTAATCCAAATGAAATTTCCCGTCCACATCATCTCCCAATTTCCAATCGTAGATCCCGTACACAAATGGACCGAACGCACTATCGTCGCCAGGCATCACGGAAAGATGGTTGGCGTGCAATGACAGCGAATGCCGGAAATAAGGATAATAGAATAACGGAACCCCTCTGACATACATCACGGCGTTCCAGGCTTCGATGTATTTGCCCGGCACAATTCTCATCCGTTTAGCGCGAAGGTAGTAGGCCGGATGATTGACGTCGTCGGTAGTCACATAGACATACCGCGCGATGTAGGTTTTGTTTGTGACGTTGCCATGAACGATAGCGCCTTCAGCGTAGATGGGAGGTTTGCCGGT
>DASYYL010000174.1:0-29197 GCA_035933915.1 Verrucomicrobiia bacterium | reverse complement strand
CGCAAGGCTTTGCTGGTTTAACTTTCTCTTAATCATCGAGTTTTTTCGAATCATCGTTTATAGCCGGCGATGATCGCGTCCCATTTTCCCTGCGCCTTTAAAATCAATTCCACCATTTCGCGCACCGCGCCGTGACCCCCGGCTGACCGGGTGACATAATCCGCGGCTGCCTTTGCCTCGTCCATCGCGTCCGAGACCGCCGCGCCCACCCCGGCTTTCTCAAGCGGCCACAAATCCACAATATCGTCTCCGACGAAACAAACATTGCCCCATTCGAGGTTTTCCCGGGCCAAAATTGCCTCGATCGACGCCGCTTTGCTCAACTTGTCCTTTTGTTGGACAAGAAAAGTGATTTTTAGTTCGCGCGCGCGCATGGTGGTGGCCTGTGACGGACGACTGGAAACCCATGCGGTTTTGATACCGGCGCGACGCAATAGCACCAGACCGAGGCCGTCGTGAATATTAAACCGTTTGATTTCGCGGGAGCCGCCGATGAAAATCGCGCCGTCTGTCAGCACGCCGTCAACATCGCAAACAAACAACTTAACTTTTGCGAGGCGCGAAAGAAATTTTGGAGGCAAGCGCTTCATTCTTGCGCTGCTTCAAAGACCCGCATCAGTCTTTTTAGTACGTCGGCCATCTCGCCCAGGGGAATCATATTGGGTCCGTCGCTTAGGGCTTTATCGGGACGCGGATGTGTTTCGATAAAGAGCCCGTTTGCGCCGACTGCCAGGGCCGCACAAGCGAGAACGGGCGCAAACTCGCGTTGGCCGGCGGATTTGTCGCCGCCGCCTCCGGGCAATTGGACAGAATGGGTGGCATCAAATACGACTGGAAAGCCGAAACGTTTCATAATGGGGATGGAGCGCATATCGGCTACGAGATTGTTGTAGCCAAAGGTCGTGCCGCGCTCGGTGAGAAGCACTCGTTTGGCGCCGGCGCGCTTTGCCTTTTCCGCCACGTTTCCCATTTCTATTGGCGAAAGAAACTGTCCCTTTTTCAAATTCACGATCCGGCCCGTTCCAACCGCGGCCTCGATCAGGTCTGTCTGGCGGCAGAGAAATGCGGGGATTTGCAGGATGTCCACGACTTGGGCCGCGGCCCTGGCCTGGACATCATTATGCACATCGGTCAGCACCGGAACTTCAAATTCCGCCCGCACGCGCGCGAGGACTTTCAGACCGTCTTCCAGCCCCGGCCCGCGAAACGATTTGGCCGAGGTGCGGTTGGCTTTGTCGAAGCTGGCCTTAAATACGTAAAAAATGCCGTTTGCCCTGCAAATGGATTTCAGCAAAGAAGCGACGTCCAGGCAGAGCTTTTCGCTTTCAATAACGCAGGGACCTGCGATCAGAAAAAGTTGTCGCGGCGAACTCAGGTTCTTCCAAATAGCGGCTTCGTTGAGCACGTCTGAAAGCTTATCAATTAAAAATGAAGAATGGAAGCGGTTTGAACCACGGCCGCGGCGCCTCTTGCTGCGCAAGAGCGCGTGCGTTTTGAACAAATCGCAGAGTTAAATTGAGTTGCGGATTTGTCAAAGTTTGTTTGGTGTCCACGCTTTAGCGTGCCCCCGGACAGCCTGAAGACTGGACACCGAACAATTCGTTACTTCACCGAATCCGCGGGAACGATTTTGATGCTTTCGACGCCCACGCGTTTTTGCGGTTTGCTGCGTTCGCCGCCTCCGCCGGAGCCAACCGGGGTGCTGGCGATTTTTTTCAAGACCTCTTCGCCTTTAATCAATCGGCCGAAAGCCGTGTATTGGCGGTCAAGGAAAGACGCGTCGCCATCGCAGATAAAGAACTGCGAGCCCGCGGAGTTTGGATCGGAACTGCGCGCCATGGAAATGACGCCAACCTGGTGCGAATGGTCGTTAAATTCCGCTTTAATCGAGTAGCCCGGACCGCCGGTGCCCCAGACCTGTTCTTTGCCCGGGTCTTTGGTGAGCGGGTCGCCGCCCTGGATCATGAATCCCTTGATGATGCGGTGAAAACAGGTGCCATCGTAAAAACCCTGTTTGGCCAGCTTAATGAAGTTAGCTGCGGTGTTTGGGGCGACGTCCAAAAACTCGACGATCATCTCTCCTTCGCTTGTATTGATTACGGCGACTTCGTTCACAAAAACTCCTTTGTTTTACTTTTTCTCGGTAATAACGGTCACGGACTTGATGTAGTCAAGTTTGGGAAAATCTTTTTTCAGGTAGGCGTTGCCTTCATTCTGGATGCGCCCCTGGTCTGGACCGGAGCCGGAGGGGGCGCCTTCGCCGTATTCGCCGTTGATTTTGTCCACCACGTCCATGCCCTCGGACACTTTGCCAAACGGCGCGAAACCCTGTCCGTCAAGACCCGTATTGTCGCCAAAATTGATGAACAATTGCGTCGTGCGTGTATTGGGGCCGGCGGTGGCAAAGGTAATAGCGCCGCGCGTATTGCTGCCTTTGACTGGATCGTCCGGAATGTCTGCGTCGCGCCATTTTGCGGCTACGGCCGGGTCACCGGCAATGCCGAACTGGCACATGAAACCGGGAATGACACGGAAAAAAGCGATGTCTGTGAAAAAGCCGGATTTGGCGAGATTATAGAAACGGTCCGCGCCGTTGGGCGCGAGCGAGCGAGTGACTTCGACGGTGAATCTTCCTTTGGTTGTGTTAAAGACCGCTTTGAAATTATCCGGCGCTGTTGCCGTCAATTTGGAAGGATCCGCGTATGCGGGCGATTTGTCCTGGGCGTTCGCCGTCACCACGCCGATGAAGAGGCCGAGTGTGCAGATTAAATTGATGATTTTCATGGCCGGGAAATGTTCCATGCGCGCCGGCAAAAGTCACGAATGAATTTTATCTTTTTCCAACGATTCCGTGATGAGACTCGCAGAATTACGACCGCGGCTGCGGCGTAAGATGAATAACAAGATGGCGATGGCAACGATGAAAAGGCCCACGCCGGCCGCAATCAGACCGTCTGTGCTTGTGCCCGCGCTATCGGGCGGCATGGCTTGCGCCGCCGCAGGCGGAGGCGGGCGGACTGTTGCTTGCGGAGGTACGACGGTTGCATTCCTCAGCTCTCTCATCGGGCCTGCCAGTGGTGGAATCGGAGTGACATTCGTTTCGGAGATCGGAACTGACGGCGCCGGAGAAACTGCCGGCGGGACGGGAGCGGCAGGTACATTCGGCTTAATGGGCAGTGCCGGAACCGATTTGACCGGAGCCGGGATGGCGGGCGCGGTTTGCTGCAGGGGAGGCGTCGTCGTTGTTGTCGGGTTGGTCTCGGTATGGGTCCCAATAACAATTAGGGGCTTTCCGACCGGAGCTGGCGGTTGCGGCGGCGCCTGAACTGGAGCCGGCGCGGCTGGCGGAGGTGGCAACGGCGGAAATTGCGGCAAAGTAACGGATTCCGCGGAGCTAATCGTGCATCCAACGTATTTGCCGAACTGGCTTCGCAAAACAATCACAAATGGCATGCGGGCCTTTTCCATGTCGCGCTGGTGCCCCTTGAAATTCGTGTTGATGCTGTCTGCCCCCGGGATGCCGCTCACGTGTCCCTCACCATCGCAGAAAATGACGGTGGTCAGCCGGGGAGACGTTCGCACGACCTCGTTAAGCATTGGTATCAGCGCGTCAAAGCGTGTGTCTTTGGAATAATGCTGCTTTTTGAGAAACGCGGCGAGTTCCGGCGGAAGGGTATTAACTTTGTCTTCGGTCCATTCCTGCTGGGGGAATTGCCCCAGATGCAGGTCCCGGCTGAATGTCCAAACGCCGATGCTGTCTCCGTACCTTAATCTGCCATTCAATGTGATTTCAAATAGCGCGTTGATGGCCTTTATTTCGTCAGGGACGCGCTTTTTCATCGCGGACGACGTATCAAAAATTAATAAAAGACGATTCTCCACCCTTCGCTCGCCGGACTGAGCGCGCACCGGCGAAATAACTCCCGGCCCGGCCAGCAGCGCAACCGCGCAAATACAAATCAGGTTTTTTCGGATATTCATTGTTTATCGCGGACGTCTATAGCGATTTTTCTCGCTACGATTATGACTTCTGAGATCATCGTGCATTTCTGTGAGCGCATTTTCAATCGAATTGATGAAATTCACACAACTGGAAACCACAGCACCCATCGCGCCAACCGTATCGCGCTCGGCAAAATCGTCGGTCACCACGAGCACCTGCCCGTATTCCTGGAACCGATGCGCGGCGCGCTCGATCATGTCGTCTGCGGTTTGTCCGGCCTTGGAGAAAAGAACCTCGACCTCGCGGCTGGATTCGGGCTTTTGCGCGGAAGGCGGCGCACCCGATCCGTCAAAAAATATCGTGATGGGTTCGCCGCTGGCGTCGTGATACTGGGTCAAAATGCGAATCAATTCATCCCGCGCGCGTTCCGAATGCCGCGGCTGGCCCGGCGCCAGTTCGGGCCAGTTGTGCAGGAGCGAATAGCCGTCAATTAATATCCGAACCAGCGCCATAAACGCAGCAAGATTAATCGTTCAGCATTTTTTTGCCAGACACTGTTCATAACTCTTTCTGTAATCCAACCATTCAGCAGAAGCACAAAATCTGCCGAATCGCTTCGTGAGGTCGTTATATTCTTTCTTGCCAAGACCAGTATGCTTTATTTTCTTCGCCTGAAAGCCATGTGGGTTTATCCGGCCGGGCTGCCATAATAAAGAATGGCTTTACGCTTGTGGTGTCGCCCCGGACAGAACTTTCAAGAACTCACCGGCCCGGACGATCCGAATGCTCTGAAATTCCTTCAATACTAAAAGGTCATTGTCGCCGCTGACGATGTATTTCGCGTGTTCCTCAATGGCGCACTCGAGAACCATATTATCTTCCGGGTCACGTGGCACCGCGTCCAGCACCTTGGGGATTTTCACCAACCGCAGGAAGCTCAGGTAGTCCGCAAGGGTTTCCGTTACCTTACCAGCAATATCACTTGCTCGTCACTTAATTCAAGGACGCTCATTTGTTAAGATTATACCATGAACCTGGTGCTTGGAGCAAGCATGTTCGGCCGCAGGGAAAAAGCCAGGTCGAATTAACCGTTAAACTGCAGCCAGGAACGGGTCAAAGCGGACAATTCGCGACGCCCGCGCAAATCGTAAATCGTGAATTCCTACCTCCAATGCCCATGCACATGCCGCCATCCGCCCCATGGCCCGCGATACCAATATCCATGGACCCAGATCGCGCCGGGATAGGGGGGAGACGCCCAGCGGCCACCGACCCAGACCCATCCTACGCCGTTCCATTGCCATTCGCCCGCAATCCAGACATAGTCCGGACCGGGCGCCGTGACTACCGTTTCATACTGCGGAGGAGGGGGTTGGTCGGAAGTGACGACCGTGGTCGACGGGGGCGGGGGCGGTGAATTCACTGTGGCGATCATGAAATTGACCACACGGTCGCTGACGCCTGACGAATGGAGGTTAATAATATCCTGCGCGCTCAAATGATAAACGACGTGTGAATTCTGAATTTGGGCAATGATGACATCGTCGCTTACTTTGGCGCGGACGAGCGCCTTGACGTCATCAACCGTCAACGGTTGGTTTTGCTCGACGTGGACGTAGGTGACCGGAGCTTCGGCGTGCAATTCTTCGGACTGAGCCTGGTCAATGGAATTTCCAATGAGGGCGCCCGTGAGAGCTCCAAAAGCGCCGCCGATCACAGCTCCGGCGCCGGCGTTGCGTCCACCCACGACGGCGCCCAGGGCGGCGCCGCTGCCGGCGCCGATCAATGCGCCGGTGCCTGTATTATTTGGTTCCCCGTTTGGATAAGTGCAACCCGTTAAGATCGCTGCGGAAGCGGCCACGGTGATTGTTAATATTTGCAATTTTTGCATAATAATTAGACGTTATACAGTGGCAGTGGATTCAAAAAAAGCAAAGGTCTAAAGTCTCCAAATTCCAACATCCAAACTCCAGAGAAACCTCAAGCTTCTAACCCATCAGTCTGCCTGCTTGGTGTTTGGTATTTTGAACCCCGGATCCTATCGGGGCTGATGCCTGGTCCCTGGGGTTTTTGAGCTTTTACGCCCTTGGATGCGCCGCATCATAAGCCTTCTTCAACCGCTCGGTGGTCACGTGCGTATAAATCTGCGTCGTCGTCAAATGAGCGTGGCCGAGAAGTTCCTGGACGCTGCGCAAATCCGCGCCGGCATCGAGCATGTGCGTGGCGTAGCTGTGACGCAGTTTATGTGGTGTTAAACTCGGGTCCAGGCCGGCGAAGGCGAGATATTGCTTCAACCGCCGCGATAACTGTACCGGGTGCAAGGGCGTATGACTTCTGGTTTCACTAAAAAAAACCGGCGACCCGCCCGCCGGCGGCGTCTTTAACGTTTTCCAATACCGTTCGATAGCCGTCAGTGCGGGCTTGCCAATAGGCACGAGCCGCTCCTTCTTGCCTTTGCCGCGGACCCGGACGATCTGCTGTGTCCAGTCCATGTCATCTGCGCGCAGGCCGCACAGCTCGCTGATACGCAGACCGCAGGAGTAAATGGTCTCCAGGACGGCGACATCCCGCAAGGCGACGGCCAGGGACACGGGACGCCCCACGCGTTTTTTGCCCTGGCGGGAGAGCGCCAGTTTTTGCGGCGCGACCAGCAAGGCCTCCATTTGTTGGAGCGTCAAAAATTTTGGCAGCCGCTTTTCCGGTTTAGGCAGCGACAGATTTTTAATTGGAGAAGTGGATGCGACCCCATTCCGGATGAGGAATTTATAGAACGTCCGCAACGCCGAAAAACGCAGCGATGTGGCCGCGCGGCTCAGGTTATGGCGTCCCAGGTGCCGCAAATACCCGCGAAAATCGTCGCGCTGGAGCTTGTCCCATGCCGGCGGAGATTGCCGATCCTGCGAATGCCACCGGGAGAATTCCTCGAGCGCATGCCGATAATTCTTCTGCGTATAGGGAGACGCGCCTCGGTCCGTGGCCAAATGGGCCAGGAATTTCTGTGTCCATTTGTCTGTCGTCGGATCATTTGGCATAACCTTTTATAGAGCCGTGTCCGCGATGGGTAGAATCTTGATGGATTTGACGGTGACTGTGGAGCCCAGGGCGGGAAAGACCGACACCGGGCGGTCAATTTCTGAATAGTCCCCGGCATTCTCGTAACGGAGTTGGTCATCCACGTAAATGGCCTGGCGCGTGGTGGTGACGATCCATTTAATTGTCACATACTTGTCCCTGGGGATGTGCCCCGCGCCATTTTTGTGCTGACCGCTTGCCGGCCCGCCGTCCACTCGCAATTGCCACGGATTCTCTTCCCAATTGAAGATAATCTGGTCCGCGGCGTAGGCCATGCGAAGATTCGTGGAATCAGTTTTGGCAATGACGGTAATTGCCACCGGCGGCCGATACGATTGCGGAGTTTCGAGGCGGTCGGTGCCTTTCAAAATCGTGACCCTATTTATCTTAGCTGTGGCAAACGCGGCAATTCCCGCGACGAGCAGGATGCAAAAGCCGCCGATGGCCGTCTTTCTGAGGGTTGAGATTCTAATTTGGACGGTGCGTTCACTGCGCGGTTTTGGCGGAGTGGGGGCGAGCGGGACGCTGATAGACTGAGTGCATGCCGGACAATTGATTTGTGTCCCGGCAAAGAAGGCATCGCACTCGACATTGCTTCCGCATTTTGGGCACGGGAACTTGAATGCGAGCATCATCGAGAATCTACGGAATAATCCTGAGACCTCAAACTGAAATCTTCTGTTCTTTGTCCGCAAGTTTGGCTTCAATAAACCAATGCGAGGATATTTCGCTTTGGTATTGCACGCGCACTTGCCGTTTGTGCGCCATCCGGAACATGAAAAATTTCTGGAGGAAAGCTGGCTATTTGAGGCCGTGACGGAGACGTATATTCCGTTGCTTCAAATGCTGGAGGGCTGGCGCCGCGATCAGATGGCCGCGCCGGTCACGATTTCGCTGTCCCCGCCCTTGTGCGCGATGCTGCTGGACCCGCTGCTGTGCCGGCGTTACGAGAGCTACCTGGACGGCCTGATCGAATTGGCCGGGAAGGAAATTCGCAGGACACACTGGGACCGGCCATTCCGCGAATTGGCTTGGATGTACCATCATCGCTTTAGCGGCGTCCGCGACACGTGGCGCAATTGCGGTGGCAATCTCATCCACGCCTTCAAACAACTCCAGGAAGAAAGACGAATTGAAATCATAACGACCGCCGCGACCCACGCGCTACTGCCGTTGCTGGCGAACCATCCGGCCTCCATCCGCGCGCAAATCCTGACGGCTCGCGATGACTATCGAAATTGTTTCGGACGCGATCCCGGCGGCATCTGGCTGCCGGAATGCGCCTACGTTCCCGGCGTGGAAACATTTTTGCAGGAAGCAAACATCCGGTGGTTTATCCTGGATACGCACGGGGTATTGCACGCAAATCCGCGCCCCCGGTATGGCACGTTTGCGCCGCTTTTTACACCCAATGGCATCGCCGCGTTCGGACGCGATTTCGATTCGTCGCGCCAGGTCTGGAGCCAGCGCGAAGGGTATCCGGGCGACCCGCGTTACCGCGATTTTTACCGCGACGTTGGGTTCGACCTGGATTTCGATTACATCAAACCGCACTTGCCATCTCCGGAAACGCGCGGCTTTACGGGAGTCAAATACTATAAAATTACCGGCTCCGGCGAAAAACAGATCTACCAGCGCGAAGAGGCGGTGCGAAAGGCGGACGAACATGCCCAACATTTCTTAAACGAGCGCATGGGCCAGATTCAGCGGTTGACCGGGCTTTTGGACCGCCCGCCTTTGATGGTCGCACCCTATGACGCCGAATTGTTCGGGCATTGGTGGCATGAGGGCATTGAGTTTTTGAATTTCTTCGCGCGAAAACTGGTTTACGACCAAAGCACCGTCGAGTTGATTACACCGGCGGAATATCTCCGGCGCCATTCAACAAACCAAATCGCTACGCCAGGCAGTTCGAGTTGGGGGGAGGAAGGATACCTGCGCGCCTGGCTGAACGACAAGAACGAATGGATCCTGCCGCACTTGCAAATCGCGCAGGAACGAATGAGCGAGTTGGCGGAGAAATTTCACAAACAGCATGCGCATGGTTCGGCAAAAAAGAGTTCAAAAGCGGGAGACCTGACAAGCCGCGCGTTGCGCCAGGCTGCGCGCGAACTGTTGCTGGCGCAATCCAGCGACTGGCCGTTCATTCTGCGGGCGGGTACCAGCCCGGATTACGCGCGCCGGCGAGTCAAAGAGCATTTGCTGCGCTTTATCGCTCTGCACGACCAAATAACCTCCACCAGTATTGACGCCCAGTGGTTGCACGAAGTTGAATCGCGCGATAATATCTTTCCCGACGCCGACTGGAACTACTGGCTGGCGTAGTGACTAATTAATCTTTTCGGCGACCTTGATCTTAGACATGCGCTTTTTCATCCAGCGCACCGCCAGCAAATCATAAAACGACGCAAACAGTCGGTTCCAGACGCCATAATGGCTCTGCCCCGCGAAACGGGGGTTGCTCGAGATAGGAATTTCTGTCACTGAAAAGCCCTCCATTTTTATAAGCGTGGGCATGAACCGGTGCATTCCCTTGAAATATTTTAAATCATCGATGCATTCGCGTTTGAAGGCGCGGTAACAGCAGCCGGCATCGGAGATATTTTCATCCGATAGCTTGTTGCGGACCCAATTGGCGATCCGCGAGGAAACGACTTTTACAAAACTGTCCGACTGCGCGCGCATGGCGACCCGTGAACCGCAAACGCAATCGTAATTTCTCAGCGCTTCCAAAAATTTCGGCAGATCTTTGGGATCATTTTGCAAATCGGCGTCCAGGGTGACGATATATTTGCCCCGCGCCGCTTTCATGGCGACCCATTGCGCCGCGGATTCGCCGCGGTTGATCGCCAGCCGGATCGCCCGGATGCGGCTGTCCGCCGCCGAATATTCCTTCAAAATTTCCCAGGATTTGTCGGCGCTGCAATCGTCGGTCACGAGGATTTCGTAGGGCTGGGCAAGCGGTTCGACAATGGCGCGGATGGCCTTAAACAGTTCCCGCAAATTGCCTTCTTCATTGTAGCACGGCACGACAAAGCTCAGTTCCGGAATAGATTCGTTCACCATTTAAATCCGGTAGTGTGACAATTTTGCGGGGAGTCAGCCAGCCAATTTTTTACTCATTGTCATCGTCATCCTCATACGTCTACCCAGGTATTTTCACGATATGAAAGCCGCCGCCACATTCACAAAATCGTCACAACTTTGCCATTGACACGCCATCATTCCAGCATATAAAGAACCCGATAAATTCGGTTTATAGGCTTTAACCCATGAAAAACATGGAAATGGGCCGGAATCCGAAATCAAGGATTGAACGGAGGGAAATAGTTAACGGGGTCGGGCTTTTAAACGCGGCTCCGCATACGGAGGAAGCATACCCAGTTGTTTCGATAAAAAAAAGACCCACAACGTGAGAGGAAAAATCATGAAAAAAAATCCCATCAATATTCCAGCATTCGGCATTGCTTTGGCAGCGCTGTATTTTTGGACGCCGGCAACAAACACCCTGGCGCAGACTGAATGCATTGACACCAACGGCATCAAATATCTGCAACCGCCGAATCTGGCAGGGTATGATGATTCGGACAGTTTGGGATACGTGCTGGCAGACGATTTCGTCTGCACGAATGCCGGTCCGATTATCGGCATTCACATCTGGGGTTCGTGGCTGAGCAACGTGCATGGCGTGATCACGAATTTTGTGCTGGGCATTTACAGCGACGTGCCGGCGGTAACCAATGCCGGCGGCGCAGTAACTCCGAGTCATCCAGGCGGCCTTCTCTGGACGGAATCGTTCGGTCCGGGGCAATTCTCCGAAAACCCGTATTCGGCCAGTCAGGAACAATTTATCAGTCCCGCATCGGTAAATGTTATCGGCTCTGATTCGGAGGCCTGGCTTTATTGTTTTTTCCCGACCAATCCGTTTACCCAAACCGGTTCGTCCAGCGCGCCGACAATTTATTGGCTGGGCGCTTACGCCGAGGGGCAGAATTTCGGTCCACAGTACAACGAGGCTCCCCAATACGGCTGGAAGACCACCGCCATCGTGCAAAACGACATCAGTGTCTTTAGCCCATGGCCTGGAACCATGCCCCCAGCCGGCGCGCCCTGGACTCCAAACACGACGCCGCCGAACGGGTCCGCCGGTCCCCAACCGATTGATTTGGCTTTTGAACTGACAACGGTCACCAACTCCGTTACCTCATGTTGCCCGGATACTGACGAATTGAAATATGAACAACTTCCGGATTTAAGCCTCGGCATTGATGTGGACGCCACCAGCACGCGCGGCGGCGTGCTGGCCGATGATTTTCCCTGCATCCAGACAGGCCCCATCACTGACATTCACATCTGGGGTTCCTGGTTAAACGATATCGTGGATCCTAATGCGACGTTTATCCTGTCGATTTGGAGCGATGTGCCGTCTCTTCCAACGACGGGCCAGCCAAGCCATCCGGGCCAACTATTGTGGACGCAAACCTTTGGCCCTGGCCAATACGTCCTCTGTCCCTTTACCAAAGTGCCCGAACCTTTTGATGATCCAAATTATAACCCGCCGATCCCGCCGAGCCTCAATCCCTTTGGCGGTTCTACAAACCTGGATTACTTGTGTTTCTACGCGTTTCCGACGAACGAATTTATCCAAAGGGGAACGGCGGCTGCGCCAACCAATTACTGGTTATCCGTGAGTTATCAATTTGATCCCAATCAGCCCGCGCCTCTCTATTTCGGCTGGAAAACAAGTGCGACCCATTATGGTGACGCCGCGGTCGCATCCTTAAATGTTCCGTATCCGCCTCCGACCGCCTGGGAATCGCTGGTAAAGGTCTACGGCATCAACGTTGATTTTTCGTTCAAGATGGATACAGCCACCAACGTGCCGCAGGTCTGCATGGAATCCGATGGCCCAAAATATGTCCAATGGCCAAATACAGGCAGCGGGTTTGATGTGTGGGACACTCCGTATGTGCTGGCCGATGATTTTGTTTGCACCAACCCAAGTGCCATCGCGGACATTCATCTGTGGGGTTCATGGATAAACGATGTTCCGCTGACGAACACCATCAACTTCTGGCTGGGAATTTATAATGACGTGCCGGCCAACGCCGCAAATCCGTACAGCCATCCGGGCACCAACCTCCTGTGGCAGCAATGGTTTGCACCTGGACAATATGTGGAGTCGATCTGGGCCGAGAATGCATCAGAACAATTCCTAAACCCGGGCACAAGCAACGTCCTGGGCGGTGATTCGGAGGTTTGGTATTATTGCTTCTACCCGACCAATCCTTTCGTGCAACTCGGAACGATGCAGACAAACCAGATTTACTGGCTGGCTGCATATGCGCAATTACCCGTGGGAATCAACGACCTCCACGGCTGGAAAACTGCGACGAATGTTTTAAATGACACCAGCGTTTGGGCGCCCTGGCCTGGCGTGCCCCCGACCAATAATCCGGGGTGGACGCCCACTTATTATCAGCCGCCCACCGGCGGTCCGGGCAAACCGTTGGATCTGGCATTTCTATTGACTACGCCGACGAATTGCAGCCTGCCCATCACCATAACGTACTACGAAACAAACACGCTGGTGGTTGTCAAATGGGGAACTGGAATTCTGCAAGCTGCTACCAACAGTGTCCTCGGGCCTTACGTGGATGTGCCTGGCGCCGTATCGCCTTACACCAACATTATTCTGCCCAACCCGCCGCGTCCGCCCTACAAGTTCTATCGGCTGCGGTGTAATTGACCAGCTCCGAACGGAGCCGCGCGCGTGAGCAAGCGGAGTTGACCGCTCCCTCACGGTCGCGGCCCTGTTAAGAGCGATTTAGCCGGAATTGAAATTTCAAGTCGGGCAACGGCGGCTTTACGTCTTGCCAACCTTGACTTTAAGTCGGTTTTCGTCACATTTCGGAACACTTGGGTTTCAGGTGGTTTGCCGCAATTTAGTCAGATACAGGTGTTTCGGTATCAGCAACCAGTTTAGTTTTCCGGCAGGATGAATAGGATTGTGCATATTACAGCTGTTCGCCAAAAGATTGAATGAGGGTTTAATTCAAACTACAGTGCCGTTCCTATGACAGAACCAACAATCATTTGCCCGAAGTGCAAAAATGAAATCAAGCTGACGGAATCGTTAGCTGCTCCTCTCATTGATTCTACACGTCGCGATTACGAAAGACGTCTCGCACAGAAAGATGTTGATTTCGCCAGCCGGGAAGCGTCATTGAAAGAACGCGAGCAAGCTCTTTCAAGATCCAAAGAAACGATCGACGCACAAGTTGCCGAAAAGCTCCAAAACGAACGTGCAAAAATTGCTGCCGATGAAGCCAGAAAGGCCAGGTTGGCACTGTCCAACGACCTGAACCTTAAGACAAAGGAGGTTGCCGATCTTCAGGAGATTTTGAAGCAGAAGGACGAGAAACTCACCGAAGCCCAAAAGGCACAGGCCGATTTACTCAAAAAACAACGCGAGCTAGACGACGCCAAGCGTGAACTCGACCTGACAATTGAAAAGCGAGTGCAGGAAAACCTGTCCGCCACGCGCCAACAGGCTCGAAAGGAAGCGGAAGAAGAATTAAAGCTCAGAGTCTCCGAAAAGGAGCAAATCATTTCTTCGATGCAAAGGCAAATCGAGGAATTGAAGCGCAAGTCCGAACAAGGCTCACAACAACTTCAAGGAGAGGCTTTGGAGCTTCAACTTGAATCGATGCTTCAAGCCAAATTTCCACGTGATCTAATTGAGCCTGTGCCGAAAGGCGAACACGGCGGTGACATTTTGCACCGGGTCGTAACGCTGAACGGCGTTATGTGCGGCACAATTCTTTGGGAGTCAAAACGCACAAAAAATTGGAGCGATGGCTGGCTGACAAAACTCCGCGAAGACCAGCGCCTTGCCAAGGCGGAAATGGCAATCGTTGTGAGTGGCGCATTGCCCAAAGGCGTGGAGGCCTTTGATCACATCGACGGAATTTGGATTACTCATCCGCGCACGGTTCTCCCAGTCGCCCTTGCATTGCGGCAAACGCTAATTGAAGTCTACAGCGCCCGGCAAGCGAGCGAAGGCCAGCAGACTAAAATGGAATTGATTTAACTGTTCGAATACCCAATGCCGCCAAAGTGGCACGCGGTGACAATGACCCAGCCGAAGAAAACCGCCGCGGGCAGCCATTTTGCATCTCCCGGTGCGTTACCCCGTTTGGCTGGCCGCGGCAGAAATAATCCGAGTCCTGCCGATGCCGGCAGGAGAAATTCCCAAAAAAACGTTAGCCATCGGCCAATCTGGTCAAGGTCATATTCGATTCGCTTGAACAGCAGCAGAGCCGAAGCATTGACCAGCAGCAATAACGCGCCGAAGAACAAAAGCCTTCGTGGCAAATTGAGTTCACGCGCATACCGTTTGAACGCCCAAAACTTGGCGACCGCCAGCCCGATGCCGCAAACACTCATGGCCAGCGCAAGATGAGGACTAAGAAAAACCGCACGGGTGATCAGGCTGAATGGCACGATAACGAAGAGGTTCGTCAGGCAAACAATAATAAGGCGTCATACCAAATCCTGCGGCGAATGAGCAAAATTGCGGTGCCCACCAGCATGATTTCGTACAATACCAACGCGCAGAAATTAAACCGCAACATGGGAGACCCGGCCCCAACCAATTTGGAATCGGTGGTCAATTGGTTGATGCCGTAGAGCAGCAGGCCGGCGCTTGCCAAATAAAACGGATTCCCAGCCATGATCCGCTTAAACATCGAACTGAGCGACCCGACGAATTGGTTCACGGTTGGTTGAGACCCGGGTGCCGGACTTGTTGAATCTTGCATATCAAAATTCTTTTTGCTGTTACAGCGGTTGCGCCGTTAGTCAAGAAACACCCAGGGTCAGAAAAAGTTTCTCAACTTTTTCCAACTATTGAATTGCTCCTTCGGTTATCCGATCACGGGAAGTAAAACACCAAGGACATAAACGATTCCGGCTGAAATCACCAACGTTCGCGCCCAGCGAGGCCACCGGGCTTGATTCGGCCGTGGTCGCAACCAAAAAGCCAATGCAATCCAGACCAGGAAAAATGCTATCGATGCCAGCATGGCTATATCACGCCAACTCTCTGCGCCCGGTACGACATCCATGGCGGAAGCGCCAAGGATCGCTACTATGCTCATCAACGCGCAGACCAGACAGGTGATGAATGCCGCGTTCATGCGGGCCAATGTGTCAGGTTGCGGCCGTGGTCGCCGCGCCAACCGCTTCTGCGTCTCGCTGCGGGATCAACTGCTTCAGTGCTGCATTGTCAGGCGCGGCGCCATATCCCGGCACGCACAGGCTTGCCAGACCAAAGCCGTAGCCCGGCAATTCGTCCGTCCACAGCAATTGTCCGCTGGACAGTTCGAGACAATGAAGATGACCGCCGGAATAGGCAAAAACATGCGAATCATCGCAGGCCAGCGTAATGAAATCGCCGCCGCTGATAAGGCCGCCCCGGATTTCAGTCGACCAGATGTGATGGCCGTCTGATTTTGCAATTGCCGTCACCTTGTGTTTCAACCCGAGAAGTAAAATATCGTTGGCTTTCATAATTATGGTGCGGCAGCCGAGGTCGGCAAATCGCACAAGCTGCCCTATGATGTTTCAAAGCTGCGCCCGCGCGAGAACAGTTTCAAGCAGGAAATAGGCGTCTATCCATTTGACAAGGCCGCCTGTCACGGTCAGCTTTGGGTGTCATAGAATGATACCCTTCTTGAAAGAACTAAGTTTTGACGACGCCCGGCGATTGCGGGAGGCCGAGGGCTGGCTGGAATTGGGCGACGCGGCTTCGGCGGACGATGAGCTTAAGGCAATCACGCCCGGTGAATGGACGCATCCAGCCGTCCTGCAGGTGCGTTACGCACTGTATGCGAAACGCGGAGAATGGGACATGGCCACAGAAATGGGGGAAGAACTGGCAACCGCGCTGCCGGATATTGCCGGGAGCTGGATTAACCTTGCGTACGCCACGCGCCGGAAATCGGACGGCAGCATCCCTAAGGCAAAGGAGATTCTGCTGGCTGCGGAGCCGCTATTTCCCCGGGAATGCGTCATCCCATTCAACCTGGCCTGCTATTGCTCCCAACTGAATGAGTTCGAGCAAGCGGAACAATGGCTGAAAAAAGCGGCGGCCATTGACGAAAAAACGGTCCGCAAAATGGCGGCGGACGATCCAGACCTGAAGCCGCTTTGGGAGAGCAGGGGAGGCCTGACGATTTGGGAAAAGGAGTAGTCAACTGGACAGCTTTAGGAACTTGATGGCGATTAACGAACTGGAGCTGATAAATATCCAGAGCAGAAGACCAACTGTTGCGGTTCTCCATCCCACGGCTTTCACCGCCCGAAGTGAAAGTGAAGTGCCAATCAGAAACAACACTAGAATCATCCCGCGCCGCGCAAATGCTGAAATCTCGGGTGAACAATTGGCAACGACCGGAAAGCAGCTCCGCGTCAATGATGCCAGTAAAAAGAGCCCGATGAACCATGGCACGGAGATTTTGGTTTTGTTCCTGGCCGGGATGCCGCACTGCGGCGTCATGGCAAGTGGCGCTGCCATGTTCTTTCCACAGGCGAAAGCGAGTCCCAGCGTCAATGGAACGATCCAGAGTGTGCGCGATAGCTTCACCGCCGTGGCCGTATTCAAGGCCACCGTGCCATAACTCAAGCCCGCGCCGACTACGGAGGAAATATCATGGATGGCGACACCCGCCCAAAGACCGAATTGTCCCTGGCTCAAATGCAGCAAATGTCCGATCGCGGGAAAAACGTATAGGGCGACGGCGTTGAGCAGAAAAATCGAGCCGATCGACACGGCGATTTCCGATTCCGTGGCGCCGATGACCGAACTCACCGCAGCGATGGCAGAACCACCGCAAATGGCCGTGCCGGCCGAGATTAGCGCGGAAGTTTTGCCGTCCAGCTTTAACTTGCGGCCAAGCCAAAAACCAAGAACTAAAGTTGCGCAAATGGTCGTTGCGGCAAATAGCGAACCATTCAAGCCCAGGCGCAGCACCACCTGCAAATTCATGCCAAAACCAAGCAGAATGACGCAGATTTGCAGAAGCCATTTGGTGATTTTGTGATTCCATTGGGCCAACGGATGGCCGATGAGCAGGGCGAACAAAATGCCCGCCGCCAAAGCCGCCGGCGGCGAGGCCCAAAGGACGAGGCAAATCGCAATCCCAATCAACGCGAGAATCTTGATTGGGCGAGCCGGTCCAGGGCTTCCAGTATTCGTCACAGGACAAGAATGCGCTCGTTTGATATATATCACAAAGACATTGTATTTATATAAGACATAACTATAGTATATGTCATGAATCGCAATCACCTGGCTTTGTTTCACATGGTTGCCCGGGCGGGCAGTATTAGCCGCGGCGCGGAACAGGCGCGCGTCAGCCAGCCCGCCGTGTCCAAGCAAATTGCCGAGTTGGAGGATGCGCTGGGGGTCCGTTTGTTGGAGCGATTGCCGCGCGGCTGCCAATTGACCGAGGCGGGACACATTCTCGCGGACTATGCCCAGCGCTGGCGTTCGGTGGAAAATGAAGCCGCCAGAGCGATCGAAGAGTATCGCGGCCTCAAACGGGGAAAGCTCGCCATCGGCGCCAGCATGACCATTGGCGGTTATTTGCTGCCCGATTCAATTGGAGAATTTCATCGCCGGTTTCCTGACATTGAATTGCAATTGGAAATCGCCAACACGCGGCGCATCCAGGAATTATTGTTGAGCGGCTCGATTGAACTGGGCCTGACGGAAGGACCGATTGAAGATGACGAATTGGAATCGACAGTCTTTTTTCACGATGACCTGGTAGCCATTGCCCCTGCGGGGCATCCGCTTCTAAAGAAAAGGAATGTGAGCGCCCGGGATATTTGCCGCGAACCGTTCATTTTGCGTGAAGAAGGATCCGGTACGCGCGCCGTGGTCGAACGCGCATTGCGCCGGCGCGGTTTGAAAGTGAAACCGTTATTGTCGCTGGCAAGTTCAGAGGCGATCAAAAATGCCGTCGCGGCCGGGATTGGGCTGGCGATGGTTTCACGGTGGGTGATTGAGCAGGATTTGCAGACGGGTTTGCTCGGGATTATTCCGCTTAAGGACCTGGTGATTCAGCGTCCGTTGCATTTAGAGCGTATCCGCGGGCGAAGTGAAAGTCCGTCGGTGGTAAAATTTTTGGAAGTGCTCAAGTCCCAAAAGATCTACCGCCCCAGCGGCGTGGGTTGAATATTCTCAGCCTGGACCGGGCTCCTGCCCCCGGGTTCGGTCACGGCCGCCGGGAGGATTTT
This sequence comes from Verrucomicrobiia bacterium, assembly GCA_035933915.1. Classification (GTDB taxonomy): domain Bacteria; phylum Verrucomicrobiota; class Verrucomicrobiia; order Limisphaerales; family UBA11358; genus UBA11358. The sequence goes on along the minus strand of DASYYL010000174.1, from coordinate 10,875 downwards.
GCTTTTGGTGCACAAATAGAGGCGCCGCCTCCTGTCCAACGAAAACGGGCCATCATCATCGAAGGCATCCGCGACAAGTTCTATAGTTCCATAGTATTGATGCAATAGATCGACCTGATGGGACGGGCGCTGGAGCGTGTCCTCCACCTCAACCAGCATGGCGGGGGACAGTTTGGCTGCCTCCGCCGCGATTTGCGGCCACTGTGCGAGCCAGTTGCGGGTGGCAAAGAGAAAGCAGATGTCGACGCTTTCACGCAAAAGAAAACATTTCAACAGCCCCAAATCCTGCCGTTCCGGATGAAGTGTAAAAAACTCCAGGTTCGTTGCGTTGCTGAAGCCCCGGGTGAGGTGGGCGGCGTTGACGCAGTCCGGGTCAACGTCGAAGCCGTATCCTTTTCTGATGGTGCCGGCGAGCGCGTGCAATACGTCCCCCATGTGGCAGCCCAGGTCCAGGACAACTTTGTGCATAAAATCAAAGGGAACTTGAGCGAGGCGTTCCAGGACGAAATTACGGCTGGAGCAAGAGCGGCAGCGGCAACTGAAATCAAGGGAGGTCCGCGCCGAAAACATTTGGCCATCAGGCCGGCCCCGGAATCGGCGGCTGTTCAATTCCAATGAATGGCCATGAGCGTTCACATTGGCGCTGCCGCATTGGCCTCTTCCCTGAACCGTGTCCCGCACCGTAAAAAGTTCAGCCATTTTAGAATCCTCATTGCTATCGCTGTCGAGCAGTTGGATCAACTCGCCTAACGCGCCGAGTTCGGCCTCGAGCTTTTCCCGGTTCCACCAGCTCCTTTCAGTTCTGTGCGTATAAAAACCTTCGGCGTCTACATTGATGATCACCCCGCGCTTCGGCTCAAAGACTAAATTATTTAGCGACCAGTCACCGATGATTCCGCGGTTTTCGAAATTAAATTCATTCACATGCTTGATCAAGGCCCGCAAGGCATTGACCAGCGCCTCTCGCTCGCTCTTTGGCAACGGTTCGCCATGGAACAGCCTGTGGCGGACCTCCGTCAAATTGGCTCCGTCCACATGTTCGCAGGAATAACCCCCGTTGCGTCGAGCCTCAGTTACCCTCACACAATGTTGTCCCAAAGCGGGCAGCATGGTTAGGCCGGTCAAAATCTCCACGTACCTTGAGAACTCGTTTGGCGCCTTCAGGGCGTTGACAAGTTTCATGCTGCTTTCATTGGAGCAGAGCGGCACTTTCACAACCCGCGCGCCTTCCGGCGTGTTTTCAACGCAGACGGTAAATAATGTGTGAACGGTCGCAGGATGCAATTTCAACAGCCGCCATTTCCCGGACGCCCGGTTCATCCAAACGAGAGCAAAACTGTAAAATCGTTCGGAAGAGTGAAAGAGCCAGGTTTGTTTGAAGCGCCAAACCAATTCCTGTTTCAGCCACTTCCGTTTCTCATTCATCGACCGAAACCAGAACCTTGCCGATTCCCGGCGGCCTGAAAAGTAATCTCCCAGTCTGCTGAAACCGTCAGTCCGATGATCGCTCTCAAAAGTTTTTTCAGTGGCCTGGAACGAAGAGTCGAAATCTTTAACATCGGCGAGGCTCTCAAATGTTTCGTTATGTTTCATTCTAAGAAGCGACTACGCTCCCTTCTACACTCCTTGTATCTTACTGTAGCAGTTTTTGATTCGGCTGCAAATTCTTTTTGCGGGAATTGTGATTTATTAGCCAGGGAAATGCCGAGAGGCTTGGACCCTGAGTGATTGGCCGGGCTCCCGAAAATTAAGTTTTCGGCGACGCCCATCCGGGAATTAAAGGCAGTGAATTCCTATATCTCATCGAGGCCGACGTCGTGAGCTGATGCGAATGAATAATCCCAACCGCCCCAACCGCCAACTGCCCGGTCACCGCTGGCTCCGGTACGGGGATAGCAACCATGTCCTCGGCTCCGCCTGCTCCGGAAATGACATCCGATTGGAGCAAGGCGCCGGATGTCGTGTGCGCGTTGATCGTTCCGTCGCCATAACTGTCGACCAAAAGATGTCCCTGGCCGTCCAATGCGAGATGTCCGCCCACACCGGGAAATAATCCGCTCATGACCAAACTGCCGCTGGTGGTATATTCGTTAACCTGGTTAACAATGTCCGGGGGGGCGTCCTGGATGGAAGCGAAGATATCACCACCACCCACCGCCAGAGAGTTGATCTTTGAGTTCACTCAAAACGGCAGCGGCTGGATCTCCTGGTAGTCCGGCGGCGGCTGAAACAACGTTTCATCGTTGATTTTTTCCGGTGTGATGGATTGCACCTCGAACCGCAGGCGCTCCGGACCCGGTGGAGCAGGGGCGACCCCGGTTGGCCCCGGTGGCGGTTCAAGTCTCAGCACGGCCAGCAGCGGGAAAAGTTTTTTGGCTTTCAGCAAGCCGCCCCATTGTTGCTCAATCATGCGCGGTCCAAATCGATGCGGTTGGTTTTGCACATACGGTTCGAAAGTCATCAGCTTGTCCGTCGCCCAGATTTCCATCACTTCTCCACGCTGTCTGAGTTCATAACGCGTGCAAGCATATCCCAGCAGGTTGGTGGTTTCCGTCGTCGCTTTCAGCTCAACTCCTTCCATCGGCATCGGCGGCATCATCATTGGCATGGCGGGCATGTTGGGAACACTCGAACCGGCTTGCGGACCAACTCCGGGCGGCATCTGCGGCATTTGGGGCGGAGCCGGCATGCCTGGAAGATTTGTCGGTCCGATTGCGCCGGGCGGCACCGGCATTTCGGGCATAGGCGGTCGATTCGGCATCCCGGGAAAGCCGGGTGGCGCCGGGGATTGATTTTCCGCGCCCGCCTTCAGTCGCACAAAGCTACGATTGTGCGGGAACAACAGCGTGAGGTCACCGGTGTCGTGGTCCACTATATTTTTGGGATACGGATGATCGTTCTCTCCGCGCTCAATGCGGAGTTGATTCGTGCCGACGGTATAGAGCAGCGTCTGGATTTGGCCGCCGCGTGTAACCGTGGCCGTAATTCGGCCCTCGAAGGCGAATGCGGTTGAGAATTGCTGGGTGATCGAGAAAAGTGCCGGCAGAAGCAGCGCGACAAGTGCGAGTTTGATTTTCGGGCACATAACAGCTCCGCCAATGGGTCAATCAGCAAAAGCTTATTCAGTTTAGCCGGGCTCAATCCCGTCCCGGGCTTTATCGATGGCTACCAATAGTACCTGGATATTTGTGTTTGTCAACGAAAATTAATCGTGGGAATTAGTTCCGTCTCTTTTTAGCCATAAAGTAAAGCAACGGTACCAGGACAGGCGCCGTGACCAGCGAGGCCAGACTGCCGGCCATTAGGGATATCGCCAGCCCCTGAAAGATGGGGTCGAACAGTATGACCGTTGCGCCGACCACCACAGCCAAAGCAGTGAGCATGATTGGCCGGAACCGGATCATGCCGGCTTCAACCACAGCTTCCTCCAGCGGGCGGCCTTCCGCCAGCCGCATTTCGATGAAGTCCACGAGGATGATGGAATTACGGACCACGATGCCCGCTCCCGCCATGAAACCGATCATGGACGTGGCCGTGAAGAAGGCGTGCAGGATCGCATGGGCCGGCAAAACTCCGACGAGCGAAAAGGGAATGACGGTCATGACAATCACCGGCGTAAGAAAAGAACGGAACCAGCCGACCATCAGAATATAAATGAGCACCAGCACCGCCCCGAAAGCCAAACCGAGGTCGCGGAACACTTCGATCGTGATGTGCCATTCGCCGTCCCACTTGATGGCCGGCGCATCATCAGTGGGCGGCTGGACGGCGTTATAAATCGTGAGCGGCGAGCCGTCACCGCCAAACTTTGTTGTGTCGAGTTTTTCCAACGCCTGGTTCATCTTCAGGATCGCATAAACCGGGCTTTCCACCTGCCCAGCGACGTCGCCAATGACATAGGTCACGGGCATGAGATTTTTATGGTAGATGCTCTTGTCGGTGATGGTGTGGCGGACCGTCACCAATTCCCGCAATGGCACCAACGGCGGCGCGCCGGCTGAAGAGCCGGGTTCCGGCAATGCGTTGGCGTCACCGGAGCGCACGCGCAGAGCGAGCAGATCATTGGGATCGGTCCGGTCGGCCAGGGGCAATTGGAGGATGACGTTCACGTCCTCTCTCTCACGCGGAGCATGGAGCAGGTCCACGGACTCTCCGCCCACGGCAATTTTGAGGGTTTCGGAAATATTTTCGGCGCTGACGCCATTAAGTGCCGCCTTATCCTTATCAATCAGGAATTCCACTTTGGGCTGATCAGCTTCGATATACCAATCGGTGTCCACCACTCCGGGAGTATTGTGGAAAATATCAATGATCGTGCGGGCCAGGGCCAGACGGTCTTGGTCCGTCGGGCCATAAACTTCCGCGACGAGCGTTTGCAGGACCGGCGGCCCCGGCGGCACTTCTGCCACCGCCACGCGGGCGCCATATTTCGCGGCGATGGCGGCGACGCGAGGACGGACCCGTTTTGCGATGTCATGGCTTTGGGCGCGACGTTCATTTTTTGGCAACAAATTGACTTGAATGTCCGCCACGTTTGCGCCGTGCCGCATGAAATAGTGGCGCACCAGGCCGTTAAAATTGAAGGGCGCGGCCACGCCGGCATAAATCTGGTAATCCGTCACTTCCGGCTCGCTCCGAATGGCTGCGGCCATTTCGCGCGCGGCCTCGGTCGTGCGTTCCAGCGAACTGCCTTCCGGCATATTCAGTATAACTTGAAATTCACTTTTGTTGTCAAACGGCAGCATTTTGACTTTTACCAGGCCAACACCGACAAGCGCCATCGCGATGAATAACAGAACGACCAGCCCGCCCAGAAACAGATAACGACGGCGGCGATGTTGGACCAGTGGCGTCATGATCCGGCTATAGAGCCGGGTAAGAAAATTTTCCGCCGGCGCTGAATGCGGCCTGGTTGTTTCCGCTTCGGTGCTGGGCGCCGCGCCGTCAACCCGGCAGGAATATTTGCGGCCCCAGCGCAGGATGCGAATGCTCGCCCAGGGAGTAACGATAAAAGCAATCGCCAGCGAGAAAAACATTGCGGCGCTGGAGCCGATGGGAATTGGGCGCATGTACGGTCCCATGAGGCCGGTAACAAAAGCCATCGGCAAAACCGCGGCAATCACCGCAAATGTCGCCAGTATCGTCGGGTTGCCCACTTCGTTCACCGCTTCAACAGCGATGGCGCTCCAGGGCCGGCCTACGTTTTCCGGAAGATGAAAATGGCGGACGATATTTTCCACCACCACGATGGCGTCGTCCACGAGGATGCCGATGGAAAAGATCAAGGCGAAGAGAGTAATGCGGTTTAAAGTGAAGCCATAAAGATAAAAGACAAGCAATGTCAGGGCGAGGGTCGTTGGAATGGCAACCGCCACTATGAACGATTCGCGCCAGCCCAGGGCGATGAGGATCAACAGCGAAACGCCGGCGACCGCCAGCAGCATATGGAACAAAAGTTCGTTGGATTTTTCCTCCGCCGTCGCGCCGTAATTCCGGGTAATAGTCACCTGCGCGTCCGCCGGGATGATGCGTCCTTTCAGCGTATCCAGTTTCCTCAAAACTTTGTCCGCCACACGGATGGCGTTCGCGCCCGGACGTTTGGCGATAGCCAGGGTGACCGCCGGTTGCTCATTGGGCATGACGCTCGTGGCCGCGCCGGAACCGAAAAGGACATATTGCGTCGGTTCTTCGGCTCCGTCTTCGATCGTGGCGACATCGCGGAGATATACAGGCTTTCCTTCAAAAACGCCCACGACGACGTTGCCCACGTCATCCGCGCTGGTGAGAAAACCGCCGGTTTCCAACACCACTTCCCGGTTGTTACTGGTCACGCCCCCGGCGACATACTGCCGGTCGGCCTGTTGCAGCATGGGCACCAGTCCGGCGGGGCTTAAATTGTGGGACGCCAGTTTGCCCGGGTCGAGCAACACGCAGATTTGCCGGTGAGCACCGCCGATAATCGTCGTCCCGGCCACTTGCGGGACTTGTTTTACCGAGTCGTCCACTTGCGCCACGAGCCGGCGCAATGTCAGATGGTCGTAACGCGCGCTGTGAAAAGTGAGGCAGAGAATGGGCACGTCATCGATGGACCAGGCTTTGATCAGCGGTTGCGATACACCATGCGGGATCTTGTCATAATTGGATTGCAGCTTCTGGTTTAACTTAATCAGGCTGCTGTCCATGTCTTCGCCGACTTTGAACCGGACGATCGCGAGCGACTGTCCCTCGCTGGAAGTCGAATAGATGTACTCAACGCCGGGAATTTCCCACAGCAATTTTTCCATTGGGCGCGTGACACGTTCTTCCACTTCCCTGGCCCCGGCCCCGGGCATCGTGACCAGCACGTCCACCATCGGCACTTTAATTTGCGGCTCCTCTTCGCGCGGCAGCATCAGGACGGCCAGCAAACCGAGCAGGACCGAGGCAATCACAATCAGCGGCGTAAGCTTGGAGTCCACAAACTGACGCGCAACGCGCCCCGCAACACCATGCGGAACAGGGGGCGAGCTGTCGATCCCGGCGTTCACTGGCTCACGACGACGGGTTGCCCGTCCAACAGGTTATTGGGAGGGGAGACGACGACTCGCTCGCCGGAATCCAGCCCGGAAACAATTTCCACTTCGTCACCGACACGCGCGCCGGTTTTGACAATCCGCAATTGCGCGTGGTCGCTTGCGACTACGAATAGCAAATCCATGTCTCCGCGCTGAATCACTGCGGAGATCGGGACTCTCAGCGTGGCGACTTCGCCGGAAGGCACGGCCACGCGGCCAAATTGCCCGGAACGCAGGCCCGGCGTCTGGGGCAAATCCAGCTTCGCCACAAATGTGCGGCTGTTTGGGTCCGACGAGGGCGAAATCTCGCTAACGATGCCGGCAAGATTGGTGTCCAGGGCCTCGATGTTTACCAACAGGCTATCACCGAATTTTACGCGGGCTCTCAGTTCCTCCGGAACGTCTGCTTCCATCCGCAAATGCTCCGGATCTTCCATCTCCAGCAGCGGTTTGCCCGGTGTAGCCAGGTCGCCCACGTCGGCGTCCTTGCGTGTGACCACGCCGTCAAACGGCGCATGGATTTCCGAGTAGCTCATCATGGTTTCGGCTTCGGACATGGCTCCCTGGGCCACGCGATAACGCGCGTCGGCGTTGTCATATTCCGCCCGCGAAGCGCTTTGTTCGTTATAAAGCTGAGACGTCCGCTTCCAATCCAATTCCGCCTGCTTGAGCTCCGCCGCCGCCTGATCATAACGCGCATGGACTTCATTGACGTTGAGTTCCACGAGCAATTCGCCTTTCTTCACCGCCTGGCCGGGGACCACGAGCATGTCCTTGATGGAACCGCTGATTTTGGCTTCTATGCTGGCGCTCAACTTCGGCCGCACCGTGCCGATCTCATCTTCGGTGGCCGTGCGCGATTTGCTTTCAACGGTTTGCGCCTGGACAGTTGCCGCGGAAATCGACGAAGCCTGGCTGCTTTCCTGTTTTGCGCCGCAACCGGTCAAGTACGCGCTTGCGAAGACCAACCACCAACAAGCCAGGGCTGCTTTCATTTGGCGCAGCAGGACTCGGCCGCTTTGCCGGCCTGCGGAGCGTCAGCGCCCACGCCAAACTTTCGCAGGACGATTTCCAACGGACAAAAGTTGGTGAAGGACGATTGAAACAAGTTCAGGCCGACGAAGGCCGTAAACCAAAGCCAATATCGGCTCTGGTACCAGGCAAGCAGAAGGCTTATGAGAATAAAGGCTCCGGCAAAACGCCGAATGATCATATGCATTTTCATATTGGACCGTCCATCTGACGGCATTTTTCACTCGGCAAAATCATATATTAGAGGTGTAAAATCTCAACCTATTTTGTCTAATGACGCGCAATTATTGCCATTATCACCTCGTTTCCAGCTTCCTGAATTCCTCATTGCTTAAGGTGGACCTAATGTCCTTTTAAGCGGAAGCGGATTGTGAGAATTTTCCAATCAAGCAATGCTCGATTCACTCAAAACGTGCCTTTGGCTTTTATGCCTGCTGGCATCGGGAGAACTGGCAGCCGGGCAGAATCCGCCCGCAGCGGAAATGCTCACGGCGGCGCAGGTGCGAAGTCTCACCCCGCAGCAAGCCGCCCAGGGGCTGCCTGTCAGGCTCAAGGGCGTGGTGACGATTTGCGATGAAGGTTTCAATTCGCGTTTTGTTCAAGACGATACGGCGGGCATAATTTCTAGTTCTGCAACAAGACGGTTTCACATTTGACGCCTACGTCGGGGAGGCGGCATCAGGCTTTGATACTTTGAAAGGGCAGATGCGGCGGTTCTGAGTACGCCGTTGATTGGCACGCAGTTCGGCTTCTGGGTCACCATCAGTGTCCCGCTCGGAGTCATTCTGATAATGCTGGCCTGGATTTTTGTACTGCATCGGCGCGGGAACCAGCCCCGGGCGCAAAAGGTCTGACCTTCAGTCTCGCATCTTCCAACGTTGGCATAGTTCAGGCTACAAAAGCTGGCTAAAATTGATTGGCACTACCGAAAACCCTAATTTGTATGAACGAATCGGAATTCACTGCGGTCCGTTCAAGCTCCTCCGGGAAAATCAGCGGAGTTGGCGGCGTGATCGTTTTGATTTTGTTTGGCACGCTGTTTGCCGGCTTTGGCATAGTGGCCCTGGTTCAAGGCCTCAAAAAAATCGTCGCTGGAGACACCGGCAACGGTGTCGCGCTTTGCATTTTCGGGTCCGTTTTTTCGATGATCGGCTTAGGCATCATGTTCGGCGCGATCTGGGGGCAAAAGAAGTCCAGGCGAGCCGCCGAATTGCGGGACAGGTTCCCGGGCAAACCGTGGATGTTGCGCGACGACTGGGCGGCGGGAAAGGTCAAGTCATCTACAATGGGCCAGCCCGCTTTGTACCTGATTATGGCTGTTGCCTTTTGCGGCGTGGGCGGCCTTTCCACGTTTTTCGCCCTGCCGGAAGTTTGGCTAAAGCACAATTATCCCGCGCTGCTTGTTCTGCTTTTTCCGTTGGCCGGCATCGGCTTTTTTGTGGCGTTTATCAATGCCTGGCGCTCGAAAATGCGTTTCGGCGACTGTTATTTTGAACCGGCGGAAATTCCGGTTCCTCTTGGCGGCGTTCTTGACGGAATGATTCAAACGGGCCATCCGCTCAAGCTCGAACACGAATTTGACCTGAAATTTTCCTGCGTTCGCCGCGTTGTGACCGGCTCCGGCAAAGGCCGCAGCGTCAACGAGTACGTTCTATGGCAAAACGAAAAAGTGTATTCGCAACTGACAAATTTGATCGAACTTGACCCCGGCCACACCGGAATTCCGGTCCACTTCAATTTGCCGGATAACCAGCCGGAATGTTATTCTCGCGGTGATGAATCCGTCTTTTGGCGGCTGGAAGCCCGGTCGAAAATGCGCGGGCCGGCCTTTCGCGCGATTTTTGAGTTGCCGGTTTTCAAAGTCGCGGGCGCGGCGGCTGCGGAGACTGACGCTGCCGATCCGACAGCTGCGCTGCAGTCGCCAATCGAGGAAATCCGGCGCGACGAGAATTCGAAGATAAAAGTTTCCGACGGCCCAAACGGCCGGGAATTTTATTTTCCGGCCGCACGTAATTTGGGAACGGCTTTTGCTTTGACGATCTTTTTTGTGTTCTGGACGGCAATCTTCTATGTACTGCTTCATGCAAAAGCGCCGGCGATTTTTCCCGTTTTTTGGGGCATCACAGACGCGTTTATAGGATTTGGCTGCTTCAACCTGTGGTTTAAATCCAGCCGCATCACGATTGATTCGGCGGTTGTCCGTGCGACGACTCGCTGGCTGCTTTTTGGCCGCACGCGCCAATTTTCCGCGAACGAAGTCACGCGCTTTGCCACCAAGGTCGGAATGCAAAGCGGCTCACGCGTTTATACTGATATCAAACTAATTCCACGCGGCAATGATGAGAAATTTACGACGGGAAAAGAAAAATTCCGCGAACCTCAAACACCGAATCAATTGATGATGACACGACTTCGCGAAGCCGCCGGTCCGGCCGGCGTTACTGTTGCGGTCAATATCGCCAGCCCGATGGAAGCCGAATGGCTCGTTGCGGAAATGAACAAGTTACTTGGACGAAAGATTTGAACTAGACCTTCAACCAACCGCGAAAACCCCGGCCTCCGTAATAAGACTCAGCGCCGTTGTGATACACGAAGACACGACCGAAGCGGCGGTCGCCAAAAATCGCGCCGCCGAGCTTTCGAACGTTGGCGGGAGTTTTCAACCAACTCGACGACTTCGTATCGAACTCACCGAGTCGTTGCAGCTCTAAATATTGTTCTTCCGACAAAAGCTCGATGCCCATGGCCGCGGCCAGATCAACGGCGGAATTCTTTGGCTTGAACTGCTTTCGAGAATCCAGCGCCTCGCGGTCGTAGCAAAGACTCGCGCGGCCCCTGGGACTTTGCGGCGAACAATCATAAAAAATGTATTCGCCCGATTTTTTATCGTGACCAACGACGTCCGGCTCGCCGCCGGTGCGTTCCATTTCGCCGAGCGACCAAAGCTTTTCGGGGCCGGCTTCGAGCTGCGCCTGGACTTTCGCCCAATCGAGACCGGCATGGCGATTCATGTTGCGCTCAAAACGGACTTTCAACGTCGCAAACAGTTCCTGGCGTTGCGCCGATGACAATTTGATTACCTTTTTGCTCATTTTGTAATGGTTCAGCGTGAATGTCACTTTTGGATTAGTGAGTTAAGCAACTAATCCGGTTTGTTCTTGTCGTTTCATTTTCCGTTTTTCTCGCGCCGCCGCAAGCTTTAGATCGCGAGCGGCGTAGATTTGTTGGTGTCGGTTTTCCAGCCGGTCTTTGGGCGTCACGTAGCCGATGGCGCTGTGCAGGCGCACGA
>DASYYL010000160.1:0-21623 GCA_035933915.1 Verrucomicrobiia bacterium | reverse complement strand
TGAAATTCAGTTCCTCAGCCACGGCAACGAAATACCGCAGATGACGCAGTTCCATGGGGACAGGCTATCTTTTTATCGCCCCGCTCACAATCAGGAAACACATGCCGGGCGGGTTGGGCACCACAGTCCGAAAAGAATCCCGGCATTCCGGGCTCATAGCGCAAAGGCATTGAAACCCAAGAAACAAAGTATTGGTTCAATTCCGCTTTCCATCAGAAACTGGCTGTCAATGAGCCTAATTATTCGGAAGGCCTCGGTCCGCTGGAAAGGCGGAGCCAAAGGCGGCGCCCGCGCGGTCACGACCGAGAGCGGCGTGCTGAAGCGGGCCAAATTCTCGTTGGATACAGCGCTCCAGAACAATAGTTCCAATACCGATCCGGGCGAATTATTGGCCGCCGCGCACGCAGGCAGCTTTTCCATGGCGTTGTCAAACGAGTTGGGATTGAAAGCCCTTGCGCCCGGTCAGGTTGTCACTTCGGCAACAGTCACCCTGGAATACGCCACCGGAGGCTGGAATCTTATGAATGTTCACCTGAGCGTCGTCGCCCGGCTGCCTAAAATGACGCAAGGCAGATTTATCGATGCCACCGTCCGCGCTAAAACCAACTGTTTGGTGTCGCGGTCATTGCGCGCGAATATCTCCATGTATGCCAAACTGGAAAAGCCGAGGCAGTGAAGTTTATCAAGCCGAATAGTCAAGTCCGGCCCGGGAACTGACCGCGCAATGTTGCAGTTTGAAAGGAAAAATCGTGCGCATTGCTGCCTTGTTTTTAAAGATTTCGAATTTGTCCCCGGAATGCCATTGGCATTTCAATCGCTAAGACGCCGCCGCGCCAAATCAATCATAACCGCTTAAATCAAACGGGGAACGTCTTTCGACTCTTTGTTTCCCGGGGGTTCTACCAGGCGTGAAAACGGGAGATGTCCCGCCGTGTTCGACGCATTTGCCCCCTGACCATCCGGAATGTTCAAGTCACCAGGAACAATCCCGTTTGCGCAGGGGCATGAGCTATGCTTCGAAAAGAAGATTATGCGGGAATATTTTATCACCCGGGCGTCGATCGCGGAATTGCTTCACAAATTGAGTGAGGATGTAAAGACCCTCTTTAAACAGGAAATTCTCCTGGTGAAAAAGGAAATGTCGGAAAAGATTTCCAAACTGGGACGGGATGCCATGATTTTGGGTATCGGCAATTTAATGGCCGGGGCGGGGATCATCTTATTGTTGCAAAGCATTGGATTCCTCCTGGCCTTTTCCTTTCAAGCCACTGGACTGAATTTGTTGCTGGCCGCGTTCGTTGGATTTGTCCTTGTCGGTTTTGTGGTGACCCTCGTCGGCGCGGCGCTGAGCATCAAAGGCATCAAAGCGATTTCAAAAGATTCGCTCACGCCGGAGCGAACCATCCAAACCATCAGGGGCGGCGAAATTCCATCGCCGGGCAGCAAAGAACCTTCCGCCGCTGAACTCCATCGCGATGCGCTCGCCACCAAACAACGCATCGGTGAAGAGCGGCGGGAACTGACGCTTCGCATCACCCCGTCACAATTAAAGGAACGCGCCATCGCGCAAATTATCAGGCATCCGCTCTCCTGGAGTTCAGCCGCCCTGGCCTGCGCTTTGACCGGTGGTTATTTCATTAGCCGAAAATATCGGCGGGCTTGACCTTCCGCCGCGCTTTGAACGACTGGAGACGCCGCTCCGTCTGCACGGATCATTATTTTAAACCATGTGATTCCAACAATCCGCATTATTCGTCAATCTCCAAAGCCATCGCATTTCGGCGATGGTCGTTGGAGACTTGAGACTCACTGGACAGGGCCCGTCTTATGGCAGGCATGGCTTACTTGCCTGCCTTTTCATTGGCCAAATATTCGGCAACCTCGGTCAATTTTTCGTCAGCGGCACTTTCCTCCTCCAACGTCGCATTCAGCAGTTCAACAGCCTCTTCATGCCCCATTCGCTCGGCCCATGCCTCCACGGTGCGGTATGACGCGATTTCGTAGTGCTCCACTTTTTGCGCGGCGGCGATGATGGCCGCATCCAATGATGATTTGCCTTTTTGTTCCTCCAGCAATTCGGAAGCTTCTTCTACCAGCCCTTCCATGGCGGCACAGGTTTTATTTTTAAGCTCTTCACCCAAAGATTGAAATGCCTTTTCCAGCCGGTCCACGTGGCCCTTTGTTTCCTGGAGATGAGACTGGATCGCCGCTTTTAATTCAGCGGACTTTGCGGCCTTTAACATTTTTGGAAGCGCCTGCGTCAGCTGCTTTTCGGCGCTGTGCAGGTCCGAGAGTTCGTCGAGAAACAATTCATGGAGATCGCTATCCATCTCTTCAGACTTGTTGCGATCGCTATTTTCGAGATTATCAGATACGGTTCTTTTCATAGGAATCTTGCTTCAGCCGATAACGTGCCATGCGAATGTCCCGCGCAATCGCTGGCAAAGCGGGAAAACCGGAAATATCCAACGCGCCTTTCGTGCACCTTGCAGTCGTTTGGATTGCAATATCAGGAAGCATTCCGGGAATAATGGGCTTTCAGTTAGAGCCACGTACCTCGGCTGGGCAGAAATCGGGGGCCGGGTGATCGCATCTCGCGGGCGTTCATCCCGGAACCGCGGTACCCGACGGAATCCTACCGCATTTCATTTCGGATGAAAGCGTTTCCGGTAGTTTGTTTGAGCGTGGCGGCCAGCGCGCCCTCCAGCGATTCGACGCTCACCGGTTTCGTCAAATGCGCGGTAAAACCTGACGACTGGCTCTTGGCCACATCCTGTTCTGTGCCATAGCCGGTCAGGGCGATTCCTTTCGCTCCATATTTCTTTTGAAACTCGCTAATCAAATCGTAGCCGCTTCCGTCGGGCAAACCGATGTCCGAAATGAGCAATCCAAAATTCCCATTTTTCTCCATCAACGAACGCGCCTGCGCGCAGGAATCGGCGCTGGTCACCTCATAGCGGCGTTGAAGGAGCAATCGTGCCAGGGTCAACCGCGTCGGCTCATGATCTTCCACCAGTAAGATATGGACGTGCTCCCCGGACTTTTTTTCGACGGTCGAAACTGACGCCGGCCGCAAGCCCGTCATTTCCTCTTTTTCGGACAGGGCAATCAGCGGCAGTTCAATCGAGAATGTTGCGCCCTTGCCTTTGCCCGGACTGGCTGCGCGAATCGAGCCGGAATGCAACTCCACCAGCGCGCGCGAAATCGCCAACCCCAATCCCAGGCCGCCAAAACGATGACTGCCCTGCGAAAACGCCCCAAATATGCGCTCGATTTCATCCGGGCTCATTCCCAGGCCGGTGTCGGCAATATGAATCAGAATTTTTCCGCCAGGTAGCGTTTGACTTTCAATGGTGATCCGGCCGCCTTCGGGGGTGAACTTCACCGCGTTTTTCAAGACGTTCCAAAAAACCTGCTGAAGCCGGACGGGGTCGCCAAAAACAGCATGGCTCTCAGCCCTAAGTTCGAGTTTAAGGACAATTAATTTATGTTCAATTTCATTGAAAACGTTTGAAATGGCATCCTTCAAAATCTCATGAACATCCAATTCGGACTGATTGAGCAGCAATTTGTCGTGAGTGATGCGGGTCATATCCAACAGGTCGTCAATCAGCCGCGCTTCCAACTCGATATTTTTGCGGATCGTCTCAAAATTCGCCCTGATTTGTGGAGGTAAATCAGGATCGGCTGCGGAATCGCTGGCCAAAAGCAGCGCCGGATTGAGCGGTGTCCGCAATTCGTGGGAAAGGGCGGCCAGAAAATCATCCTTGGCGCGGTTGGCTGCCTGTTCCCGGGCTAAAATTTCCGCCAACTCCTTTTCTGCGCGTTTGTTTTGGGTGACATCACGGGCGATTATCGAAGCGCCGATGATTTCGCGCTGGCTGTTTCGGATGGGAGAAACCGTCAGGGAAATATCGAGCAGTGAACCGTCTTTGCGGCGGCGTACGGTTTCGTGATGTTGAACGGCCTTTCCCCGGCAAATACGTTCCAGGATTCCAGAATGTTCATCGGCGCGATCCAGCGGGTTGAGCAGGGTCACCGGCTGGCCGACCGCTTCCTTCTCCCTGTAACCAAACAGCCGTTCCGCGCCCTGGTTCCAACTGGTAATGACGCCGTTTAAGTCCTTGCTGATAATGGCATCTTCAGAAAACTCGACGAGCGCCGCGAGCCGCGCGCGCGCCTCTTCCGCCCGCTTGCGCCCGGTGATGTCGTAAAAGCAATTGATGGCGCCAACGACCTCTCCCCGGTCGTTCTTCAGCGGCCGGATATTCACAACCACGGCGATACGCGAGCCGTCGGGCCGATCAATGTGCACTTCCGCATCACGCGCAGCGTCTATTTTGCCCGAGACGACTTCCGCCATGGGACACTGCTCGTGGGGCATAAAAGTGCCGTCCGGGCGGAACATTTTGTAGGACCCGCAAAATCGCTCGTCGGTATCCCCCGGCATTGGCTGGCGACCCCACAACTCGGCGGCGTGGGGATTGTAATTCTGAATCACGCCCGCGGTATCAATGGTATACACGGCCACGGGATTCAGCTCGAACAAGGTGCGATAGCGTTGTTCGCTTTCGCGCAAGGCGGCCCGCGATTCCAGCCGCTCGGTCACGTCTTCGATGGACAGGAGAATCATCGGCGGCGATCCGTCCTCCAGGTTCATTCGCCGGAAGTTGAGCAACATCGTGCGTCTTCCAATATGCGGGAAATCCTGCGTCACCTCGAAGTCGTCGAAGAAACTGTTCCGGAGCAAAACATCTTCGAGCAGGTTGCGCAGTTTTGGAATGTCCCATTGGCGATTGCCCAATTCGTAAATCAGGCGCCCTTCAGTCTGGTCTTTCGTGGCTTTGAAGGTTTTGTAGAACGCTTCGTTCGCGCTGTTCACCCGCTGGTCGCCGCGCGGGACCAGGAACGGGTCGCGGGCCGTCCGAATAGTGGCCTCCGCATAGTCGCGCGATGCTTTAATGACCTTTTCGGTCCTTTTGAGAGCTTCTATGTCCACGAACACGATCACCGCGCCGTCAACCTTGTTTTCGAGGGTCAGGTAAGGGTAGGCGCGCAGACAGAACCAGTGGCCGTCTCGGTCCCGCGCTTCGTATTCGCCCTCACGCACGGTGTCAATGACTCCGCGAGCGAAGGCTTCGAGGTCCAGCGCGGAAGCCGCCGGAGAGCCGCGTTCTGCCGGAATAAGATTATGCCGGAACCTGCCGAGGGGTTGCCCAATGTCGGCGGCGAGCAGATTGAATTGTTTCCCGGCTGCGGGGCTGAAGCGGCGAATGCTCAGATCGCGCCCAACCAATATCACTGAGATCCTGGTTGAAGTCTGGAGATTATTCAGGTCGGCATTGACGTGGCTGAGTTCGGCATTGCGATGGGACATCTCCTCGTTGACGGTAGTCAACTCTTCATTGGCCGATTCCAATTCTTCTTTGGAGGTTTCCAGTTCTTCGTTGACGCTCTGCAACTCCTCGTTGGCGGAGGTGACTTCCTCGCTGGAGGCCTGGAGTTCCTCGTTGGTGGCTTCGTGCTGTTCCTGGACGGCTTGTAGATAATCGCGCGTCTCGGCCAGTTCGCGCTCCAATTCCGCGATGCGGCGGGATTCCTGCCGTTTGCCGGCGAAGCCCCGCGTGCTCAACCCGCCGGCGGACCGTTCATCAGCCGGTGCGGAAGGAGTGGCCGCTCCCGTCATTTTGCCATCCTCAAACAACACTAAAAAGCAGCGCTCTTTCAGGTTCTTGAGTGGCACCACTTCAATGCTCACCGTCTTGATTTTGCCGTCGTAATCGAACCGCACATTCTCCCGGCGCGCAATTTCGTTTTCCTTCCTCGCAGTGTTGATGGCGGCGCGCAGCGGCAGCATCAAGCCTTCCCGTGTCATTTTCAACACGTCGAAGCTGGCTTTGCCCGCGGGCGGCTGAAGATACCGGCCGGCCGGCCCCCGAAATTGAAGGATTTGCAACTCGTTATTGATGAGCACGCCGGGCGGCGCGAATTGATTCACCGTGACGCGGTCGGCTTCAATTTGGGCGCTCACTTCGGAACGAAAACCTTCCGGCCCTTCCAGGAACGATCGTCGCTGCCCCCTCCGTGGAGCGCCGGCAGGGCCTCCTATTTCGAGGGGCCGCTTTTTCATCGGCAGATGAAACGCGGGCGTCGGCACGGATTTCCGGGAGTAAATCTTTTGTTTTTTGTCCGCCGGCTCAAACAAGTCGGTGAAGCTGCCGATGGATTCCGACGCCCCCAGAAACAAAAACCCCTCCGGCTTGAGAGCGTAATGGAACGTCGGGAGCACCTGCTTCTGCAAACCCAACTCAAGATAAATCAGCAGGTTGCGGCAACTGATGAGGTCCATGCGCGAAAAGGGCGGGTCGCTGATGAGATTTTGCCGGGCGAAAACCACCATTTCGCGCAACTGTTTGGTGATGCGGTAGCCGCCTTCCTCCTCGACGAAGAAGCGCCGCAGGCGCTCCGGAGAGGCATCCTGCACGACGTTCCTGGCATAAAGCCCGTTTCGGGCCCGGTCCAGCAGCGTCTCGTTGAGGTCGGTCGCAAAAATTTGCAGTTTCCGCGGGCGGGGAAATTTTTCCGCCTCCTCCATGAACACCATCGCGATGGAATACGCCTCCTGCCCGGTAGAACAACCCGGAACCCAAACCCGGAAGGTATCCACGTTGCGCTGCTGGAGAAGCCTGGGAATTATCTTGCGCTTGAGTACTTCAAATGCTTCCGGGTTGCGGAAAAAACCCGTCACGCTGATGAGACAGTCCGAGTAAAGCGCATCAAGTTCTTTGGCGTTTCCCCGGAGAGAATGGGCATACCCTTCCAGTGACTCTATTTTGTTCAGCACCATGCGCCGGGCGATGCGCCGCCGGATGGTGGCGGATTTATAAAGCGAGAAATCCGCTCCCGAATGGTTGCGGAGCAGGAGCAGGATTTTTTTATAGGCATCATGTTCGCCATTGCCCGCGGGCCGGCCTGCGGTTTCATCCAAAGCGCCGGAAATTTCTTCCGCGTTTTTTTTCTTCCCGGCCATGCGGCCCGCCACGCCGGGATGCTTCGCAATCCGCGCGAGTTCCTTCGCAATGTTCTCCGGCGAGAAAACGAAATCCACGCAGCCTGCCGCTATCGCGTTGCGCGGCATCGAATCGTATCGGGCCGATTCATCCTGCGCGAAAGCAATCCCGCCTTCGGCTTTGATGGCCTCTAGCCCAATCGTCCCGTCGGTCGCCGTGCCGGAAAGAATCACGCCGATGGCCCGCTCATGCTGGTCCCGCGCCAGCGACTCGAAAAAGGAATCAATGGATCGGGACGGCATGCGCCCCGGCGGGCGCGCCTGAAGTTTCAACACACCTTCTTTGATGGCAAGGCTCGTATTAGGTGGAATGACATAAACGTGATTGGCCTCCACGCGCAAATTATCCGTGACCTCGCGCGCCGGCATCGCAGTCGCGCGCCCCAGAAGTTGCGTGAGGGCGCTTTCATGCTGTGGGTCCAGGTGCTGCACCAGGACAAATCCCATGCCCGTGTCGGCCGGCAAATGCCTGAGCAATTCCGTGAATGCCTCCAATCCGCCGGCCGATGCGCCAATCCCCACAATCGGGAAAGATAACGGGTGATTTTTTAGTTCAAGTTCCTCGTGGTTTTGCTTCACAGCGCCAACTGTTTTGCCGAGTGGCCGGAGAGCAAAACTTTTGGCCGAAACCCGCTTTTTCAACAAACGCATTGATCCAATTCCTTTCATAATTTCAGTGTTTCAGGGCGAACCAACTGCCAATGGAAACTTTCGCCTCTGCGCAAATTGCGCCGGGAGCAATCAAAAAGGCCGGCAATGTTGGTTTTTGTATCCATATTCAATTTTTAGCCGCTGGCATGAAGCCGCTTTCATTTGTCACAATCTTTTCCTGCCGGATATATTTCTTCCTTTTTTCGTTTTGCTTTATTGCAAACGAAATCGTAAGCCGTGCCCCGGTTCTTTACCATGGGGTATTACCCTGTCCGGCCTCCCATGAGAACAGTTCGGCCTCTTTGATTTACTCGCTACGATTGTAGTTTTTTTAACGGGACCTGCAATGGGGTGTTAACCTGACCTGATGCGCGCCGTTAAGATTCAAGCGCCGTGTGGGTATAAAAAATGAGCCGGAATACAGGCAATCCCGGCCCTTTGGGGTAATGGCGCTTTTAACGCGCCGGTAAGATGTTTTGGATGACCGTTCGTACTTGCATATTCAGGTCACCCGCCACTCTTTAGCACCGCTCGTGCCGCCATCGGGTATTGCGGAAAAACCAGCGTTTTTCCGCAATTGGAGGGCATCGCCTTCCGTAATAGCTTGCTGAACGCAATATCGCAAACTCATTAGGTTGCACGGCGCAAGTTTGGCTGGCCATGCAAATAAATTCTTTTCGATAGTTGTTGCCATTTCTGGGAAACGTGTCAGAGTTATCCCGTCTTAAGATCGCTTGTCTTTTTGAGGCATGGTAAATCTTCAAGTGAACGTTGTTCAGTGATGATTTGAAATCCGATAAACGGAAACAGTCTGTTCAAAGTAAAGTTTAATCAAGGACCAGAAAAATCACATGAATAACAAATTATTTGTCGGAAACCTTTCCTTCAATACCACCGAGAATGACCTCCAGGATGCGTTTGCCGCGCACGGCACGGTTACCGAAACGAACCTGGTAATGGATCGCGCCACCAACCGCCCGCGAGGCTTTGCCTTTGTCACCATGAACTCGGGCGACGAGGCGGAAAAAGCCATCGCCGCCATGAATGGCGCGGAATTGGATGGGCGCTCCATCACCGTCAATGTCGCCAAACCGCGCGAAGAGCGCCCGGCCGGCGGACGTCGCGAATATAGTCATGGTGGCGGCGGTCGCAATCGCTACTAATCGCCACTCTCTAATTTCGTGTCGGAGCCCGGGCGACCGGGCTCCCCTATTCTCCTTATCTTCTTTTGAAAGAACAATCCATCGAAGTCGAAGGCACCGTCAAGGTCGTCTTGCCGGGCACCATGTTTCGCGTGGAACTCGACAACCAGCATCTGGTGCTGGCTGTCATTTCCGGAAAAATGCGCAAAAAGTTTGTCCGCCTTACAGTCGGCGACCGCGTGAAAATGCAAATGTCACCGTATGATTTGGACAAGGCGCGGATCACCTGGCGGCTGCGTTAATCATGTATACCAATGATTACGACGGCCTGTTGAAGTCGGCCCATTCAAAAAACTGGTTCAGCCGTGGGCGCGAACTCCTCGAAGAAAGCCAATATGAGGACGCCCTTGTCTGTTTCGAGGAAGCGAAGCGTTTAGGGCATCTAAAATCGGCAGACGCGATTCTCCTCTGTAAAAGAGAACTGGGATTAACTTAAGTTTTCTAAATGTCAAAACCTGACGCCAGCCGGGACCTGGAGGCTTTGATAAAAGCCACGGAGGAAAATCGGGCGGAGTTCAAAAAAACGCAACAAAAGGTCGAGACCCTCGAAACAGCGGTCAAGGCCTTGCACGATTCCATACTCGAATCCGAGCGCAAGCGAGAAAAGCGGAATCCAAATTAACCGGTTGACAATCTATAACCTTTTAACATGAACATTCTCATTGAAAACAACGACACACTCGAATACCTGACTCGGGAAGGGCAATGGACGAAAAATCCGCTGAATGGCAAACACTATCCGGCCACCCAGGCCGCGTTTAAGGCCGCGAAGCTCGAAGCCATCGGCAAATTCAATATCGTCTGCTATATCCCGGATACAAAGCAGTTCATCAACCTCGATCACGGACGCGGCGCGGGACTTCCGGACGTGGGCGCGGAAACTCCTGCGACAGTTGATCCATGACCTGAAAAAATCGAAGCGCCAAAATAGGGCAGCCTTTGTCGGGCGGCCTTTGGACCGTCTAATGACTCAGATTCAACCCCTTTGCGCTCCTGCCGGAGTGTGTGCGCCGGATAGGCGGCTGCGTGAAATCCGGCGGTGTCCAACGCCAACTGAAAAAAAACGCAAAGGTGATAATGCGATTCAAGAATACGAGGGTACGGTCAGGGCCAGGCCGCAAGAATCTTCTCCGCCGTCGCAACCTGTTCGGTCGAACCAGTGAAATTGATTTTGTATTTTCCAGCTCTGCGGATGACATGCACGTTGATGGTTTCCAAACCGCTGTTCTTCATTCGCAAGCGGAGTTGTTTATAGATTTCCCTGATGTCGTGCTGCTGGAGGCTTTTGTTCATGATTGAGTTTCAGTGCGCAACGGCCGCAAAGCAATGCAAATCGCCGCTTATTTCGGCAGGCATCAGTTTAAGCAAATCGCGTCAATTCACCCCAACCGTCGAAAATGGAATGAAAATAAATTGAATTAGTTGTCGCTATTTTCGGGAATGGGGATCATCTTGGGTAGGTGTCAAACCAGACCATTCACTCCCTGGACTGCCGGGCAAACCCTTTTTCCGGCATCAGCCGACGCGGGCAGGGCGGCGCAAAATGATTGTGCTACTGTGGTCGATTGCCGTTGGGATGGCGTTTGGCAGGTTTGACGTTTTTCCGAATCCCCAGTAAAACAGCACGGCCTTAATGGGGCCTTGAACCTGCCTGGCGTCCTGGCCACAGGAAGAAACAAAAGATATGAAGACCCTGCTTAATGAAATCGAAATTAGAACGATGGTGAATGGACTGAAAACTGAAGACCCAAATATAACGAACGAGAATGTCCAAAAAACAATTCGCTGTCGCCTGGTCTTACAGGGTTTTTTGTGGAGCGAGGATCTGGAAAGAAAAGTAAGGTATTGTATTCGGATAGACCCAATCTAAACCACGACACTCCGGCGTCCGGCTTTTATATGAATGTTATTATCCGACAGGAGTTCAAGGGTATTGGTGTTCATGCCTTCCGGACCAGTTGCCGATCGGTCGGCCGAATCACGAATCACGTCCAGGTTGCCGAAAGAGAGGGCTCAATACTTGACGCGCCACGCGCCACGCGCCACGATTCCGCTCGTTTTCACCCGGCACTGCCAAAATCGTTAGATTTCCCAATGAAAACGCCTTTTTGCCTCCAAACCCGGCTTCGTTTCCTGTTTCCCCGCCTATACACAAAAAATGTGCAGCACCCCAAATATGCGTAGCAGCGGACGTGCGTCCGCTCTAACTAAATCGCGGCTTCATGTCAGACCATGCTCACCAATCCAATAATCCACCGATCCAATTATTCACTTATCCGGTTATCCACAAATCCATGAATCCATCAGTTCTTCCCTTTGCGTCCATTGCACCCGCCATAGCCCCGCCGCGACGGTGGGAGCTTTAGCGAAGGAGGTTCAAGCCTTCCGGACCAGTTGCCGATCGGTCGGCCGAATCACGAATCACGTCCAGGTTGCCGAAAGAGAGGGCTCAATACTTGACGCGCCACGCGCCACGATTCCGCTCGTTTTCACCCGGCACTGCCAAAATCGTTAGATTTCCCAATGAAAACGCCTTTTTGCCTCCAAATCCGGCTTCGTTTCCTGTTTCCCCGCCTATACACAAAAAATGTGCAGCACCCCAAATATGCGTAGCAGCGGACGTGCGTCCGCTCTAACTAAATCGCGGCTTCATGTCAGACCTTTCTCACCAATCCAATAATCCACCGATCCAATTATTCACTTATCCGGTTATCCACAAATCCATGAATCCTTCAGTTCTTCCCTTCCCATCCGTCTCAACGTTTCAACTTTTTAACGTTTCAACGAATTTAGTTTCGGCCGATGGCCGCCGCCAAACAGACCCACCAGGAATCACCGCCGTGCACGATATCGGCACCGGCGACTCGCCGGCCGTTGACCTGGATGTCCGAGGCCTCAGGCTTATTTTCAAACGGACCGAGCCGCATGCCCACCATGCCCAGATCATGATCTGCGCTCATTTTCAGTTTCATGCCGTGGCCATGGCCAGTGCGTTTGAGGGTGTAACGCACGAACGCCGTTTTTATAACGCCGGCCTCTTCAAACACGACGGGATATTGTGCGACAGCGATTTCGTTCCAGTCATAGGGCATCCGCGGATAAAATTGCACATGTTCAGGATGTGTGTCGTCCAAGCCGATGATCAGCCGTAGGGTTTTGATAGTTTCGCCTTCCTGCACGCCATTGCCCAAATCCCCGAACCGATACCAGTAGCGGCCGTCCGGCGAAATTTGCACGCCTTCCGGGACGACGAAATGATCGAACTGATTGAAGCGCGGGTCGTAAATTTCTTTTGCGTCCCAGTCGAGCATGGTTGTGGCGTCGTGCATCCGGTCCAACAGCAGCGCCGATTGCGTGACAAATCCCTGACCGTAACCCATCGCCTTGCCGTAAAACCCGAACGGCTGATACGGGCGGAACGTGTCAATCAATCGCCGGTAAGCCGCTTCATCGATGAAATGCCAGTCATCGTTTTCATCTTGTGGCGCGAACCCCTGGTAATCTGCCAAAAAAATCAAAGGTCCCAGGACCGAGCTGTTGTATGCCCAATTGGAATAGTCCAGCGTCCAGATGGCGCCATATTTGGGGTCCTGGATGACGTAGCCCCGGCCAATGGCAACTTGCATGAGATTCGCGCGCGCGCGCCACGCCCGGGCGGAGTTGGTCTGGCCAATGGAATCCGCCATGTCAGCCAGGGCCCGGAGAGCATTCATGCAGGCCGCGTCGGGGTAAGGGGCATAGCCGATTCCGTTGGCGCTTTCACCACTCGAATGGAGCAGGCCATTCGTGGCGCCGGAAATATCCGGATGCGCAAACTGCCAGAGTATCCAGTCGCCGAGGCCTTGAACGTCAGGCCAACGGGCGCGCAACCAGGCGTCGCGGTCGGGCAGTCGCTGCCAAAGTTTAAAGATAAACATGGTTGTCAGTCCCTGGCCGTCGTTTTCGAAGCTGGGGTTGCGCGGGTTGTTGGCCAAATCGCCCCAGTGCCGGGGAAGCACCACGCCTTTGTATTTGAGAGACGGCCTGGTTTCGAACAGGCGCGCCATTTTCAACGACCAATCGGCGCAGCGCTCGGCTTCATTCGTAAAATTGAGCGCGGTGATTTCCTGAAGGCTGCGGCCCATGTCGCGCGTGTAGGCAACGCCGTAGTACGCCGCAACATTCGTGCGGAAAGTTCCAAAGCCGCAATAGCCGCCCCAGGAAATCGCGCCTTTGGTTGACGTATGATACATCCCGCTTTCATCAATTTTGGCCAGGATGTCCTCCGCGTTATTATAAAAGGCATTGGCCAAAACTTTCGCATATTGACTTCCCCCGAAAGAAACGATGGGGCCTGTGTAACCGGATGGAATTTTGAGCGCGACCGGTCCTTTGAAACTTTCATCGCTGCTGTAGAGCGCGTGCTTCAGGTTTTCCAACTCCCGCTTTGCTTGTGTGTCATCCTCGCCTGGGAGCAAATATTTTTCATCCGCAAATTTTGCAAAAGCCGCTTCCATCTTCCGAATTCGCTGTTGCTCCGATGACGAGGACGGGGACGAGAAGGCGCCAAACTCTGATTTCCCATCTTCCATCTCCGAACTTCCATCTCCCACAGCGCAAGTAATGCCGGTGATAACAACCGTGCCGCTTTTTTCGGGTGAATTTTCTACCGTGATGCTGTTCAGCAGGACGGCTTTTGGTTTGATGACCGCGACATAATTGCCGTCGGGTGCCGGTTCGGGAGGGTAGAGGCGCAGGGCGCGCGCAAAGGCATGGCGCAGCGCGGCATCGGTCGCATAAGGGCCCTGATAATCATAAAATGCCTGTCCGTACCAAATACTTTCCCCCAGAATGAGCCGGTAAACCTGGCTCGTGCCGTCCGCGTAATTGAGTCGAATGCGTCCGATCTCATCGCCGATCATTCCCCGGCGCGCCATATCTCGCGGATCGGCCCATCCATAGAGAGGGACGGTGCTCTGGCTGGCGGCAGCGGGAACCACGAGTTTCGTTGTCGCCTTTTTCGCATCGGTCATTCCCAGCAGGAAGATGCGATCCGCCCGCCGTCCCACTGGTACCTCCGCCGAACCATGAGTTTGCAGGGGCAGCACCTCCTCATTGAAAGGAACGCCGTAGCGATACATTATATTGGTAGGGCGGAGCTGCTGCTCCGCCAGGGGCAAAGGGACGAATTGTTCCTGGGCGGTTTGAGCGTTTACAAATCGGACAGTCAAAATGAGGATAATGACCGCGAAAAATGTATTTTTGCGCATTTGCGTTTCGGAATTTTAAGCGCAAAGCAGAGGAAACAGCAAGGTCGCCCACCTTCGCTCATGAGCTGAAGGCCCACCACATCAATCCATTAATCCAACGATCCATTTATCCAAAATTCAATTACGTCCACAATTGCCGGTCCAGCGAGCGATATTGAATCGCTTCGGAAATGTGCTCGCTCAATATATTTTCGGATGCGGCCAGATCGGCAATCGTCCGGGCGACTTTCAAAATACGGTCGTAGGCGCGCGCGCTGAAATTCAGATCGGCCATCGCATTTTTCAACAATTCCTTCGTGCCATCATCGAGCGCGCAGTATTGCTTCAATTCTTTCGGACCCAGCCGCGCGTTGCAGGTGATTTTCGGTTTGTGGGCGAAGCGCTTCAGTTGGCGCTGCCGCGCGGCGATGACGCGTTCGCGGATTTGCGCCGATGTTTCGCCGGTCCGTTCGCCGCTCATTTCGCGGAATTTCACCTGGGGCACTTCCACGTGCAGATCAATGCGGTCAAGCAGGGGACCGGAAACGCGACCAAGATAATTCTGAATTTCGCGGGGCGAGCTCTTGCTTTCGCCCGGCATTTTTCCGTCTGGCGTTGGGTTCATCGCCGCGATGAGCATGAATTGGGAGGGGAACGTCATGGTGCCGGCGGCGCGCGAAATGGTGACGCGGCCTTCCTCCAACGGCTGCCGCAATGTTTCCAGGACGTTGCGTTTGAATTCGGGAAGCTCATCCAGGAACAAAACGCCGTTGTGCGCCAGGGAAATTTCGCCGGGCGTCGGATTCATGTTGCCGCCGAGCAAGCCGGCGTCGCTGGCCGTATGATGCGGCGCGCGAAACGGCCGTCGGGTCACCAGCGCTTGGCCGGGAGCGAGCAGGCCGGTGATGCTGTGGATTTTTGTCGTCTCCAGCGCTTCGTTCAGCGTTAATGGCGGCAAGATGGTCGGCAGCCGTTTTGCCAGCATGGATTTTCCGGTTCCGGGAGGGCCGATGAGCAGGACATTGTGGCCGCCGGCGGCGGCGATTTCCAGCGCGCGCTTTACGTTTTCCTGCCCTTTGACTTCGGAAAAATCGACGTCATCGTCGTTGTGTTGTTCAAAAATCTTTTTCGTATCCACGCGCACGGGAGAAATCTTGGTTTCGCCTTCGAGGAACTGCGCGGCTTCGCGCAGATTTTGGACGGGAATGACCTGCAGACCGCCTACGACGGCGGCTTCAGCGGCGTTTTCCAAGGGAACGAGAATTCCGGTTTTCCCGGCGGATTTCGCCCATATTGCGATGGGCAAAATGCCCTTGCCCTGGCGGACGGCGCCGGTCAGGGCCAGTTCGCCCACGGCCACAAATTCGTCCAGTTGGTCCGTTTCAATTTGCTCGCTGGCGGCGAGCATGCCGAGTGCAATCGGGAGATCGAAACTCGGCCCTTCCTTTTTTGTGTCCGCCGGCGCGAGGTTGATGGTCGTGCGGCCCATGGGAAAGGAGTAACCGGAATTGGTGAGCGCCGTAGTCACGCGGTCGCGTGATTCCTTCACCGCGGCATCGGGCAGGCCGACGATGACAATCAGCGTATCGCCGAAACCGGCATTGACCTCGACTTCGACAGGATAGGCGTCAATCCCGGCAAGCGCGGCCGAACAGACCTTTGAAAGCATCGGCATTTTATGGCGGGAAGCGGGAAAAATCGCAATCGGAAACTGCGCCAATTCTTCTCGTCTTCCTCCTCGATTCCAGATTGTGCCGACCTTTATACAAGATGCGCTCAAGGATATTGTCATTCTTGAATTACCTTGACAGTCAGTAACGCAACTGTATACACTGAAAACCGGTCATGAATAACGCCCGCAAATGGACCAGCGCCAGCGTTTTTGGTGGCACACCGTCTTTAAAAGAAGCTCCAAACAGGGCTTTCACCGGTTCCAGGGCGTCTGGAATGAGTGTCGTCGGATTGGGCATACGTGGTTGAATTGTTTTCTTATCGCTTTGCTCTCTTTCTTTAACGTTTTTTTTCCATTTACGAAGCCGGAAACCATTTTCCGTCTTCAATGAGAAGACGGGCGAGCCGCGGTCATTTCGACAATCTGAAGAAGAAAGGAAATCGCGCGAAGGCCAAAGGATGCGAAGCCAACGAAATACGGTTTACGTACAGAGGATGACGATGAGGACCCTCCTTCGCCGGGCCTACGGAGGGCTGGCGAGAATGACTTCCCTTCGCCAAATTGGGTCAACGAGCCTTCATTTTCCGGTATCTCCGAATCAGGCTATTGGTCGAACTATCGTGGTTCAATTTTGGTTCCGAGGGACTTTCCAGTTCGGGAATGATGCATTGTGCCAGCGCTTTGCCCAGTTCCACGCCCCATTGGTCAAACGAATTGATGTTCCAAATGACGCCTTGAGTAAAAACGCTGTGCTCGTAAAGTGCCACGAGCGCG
The DNA here is from genome assembly GCA_035933915.1 of Verrucomicrobiia bacterium. Classification (GTDB taxonomy): domain Bacteria; phylum Verrucomicrobiota; class Verrucomicrobiia; order Limisphaerales; family UBA11358; genus UBA11358. The sequence continues at coordinate 5,027 of DASYYL010000160.1, read as the reverse complement.
CCGAGGCGTTCGGGTGTGAGGCGGTCCGCCAAAATAGTATTTGATGGGCGGTTGCCCTCAAAAACTCGATGTGGTACAAGCCAATCGGCGGTGCCTTCGGCTTTGACCTGCTTCGGTGTCTTGCCAAAGGCCAACGCCTCCGATTGCGCAAATACATTCGCCAGCAACATGTCATGATGCCGGCCCAGAGGTGTGAGCGCGTGGGCGAAAGCAATGAAGTCGCAGGGAATCAATCGTGTGCCCTGATGGATCAATTGGTAGAACGAATGCTGGCCGTTGGTTCCGGGTTCGCCCCAGAAAATTGCCCCGGTATCGTATGCGACAGTTTTTCCCTCAAGCGTGACATGCTTTCCATTGCTCTCCATGGTGAGCTGTTGCAGGTACGCGGGGAAGCGTTTCAGATATTGTTCGTAAGGAAGGACGGCGACCGTCTGGGCGTCAAAGAAGTCAGAGTACCAGATGTTGAGCAGGCCCATGAGAGCCGGAAGGTTCTTTTCGAACGGCGCGGACCGGAAATGTTCGTCCATTTGATGAAAGCCATCGAGCATCGCGTGGAAATTGTCCGGACCGGTAGCTAGCATTGTCGAAAGGCCAATCGCCGAATCCATCGAATACCGGCCGCCGACCCAATCCCAGAAGCCGAACATATTCGCCGTATCGATGCCGAAGGCGGACACTTTTTCCGCGTTGGTGGACACCGCGACAAAATGCTTTGCCACCGCCGATTTATCGCCGCCGAGGCCCGAGAGGAGCCAGTTGCGCGCGGATTCGGCGTTGGTCATCGTTTCGAGCGTAGTGAAAGTCTTGGAGGAAACAATAAACAGCGTTTCAGCCGGGTCCAGGTCGTGGACCGCTTCAACGAAATCAATGCCATCCACATTCGATACAAAGCGGAACGTCATCTCACGCTTGCTGTAATGACGCAACGCTTCATATGCCATCACCGGCCCCAGGTCAGACCCGCCAATGCCGATATTGATGACATTCCGGATCGGCTTGCCCGTATGGCCCTTCCATTCGCCGCTGCGGATGCGGTCGCAGAATGCCGCCATTTTGTCGAGAACGGCGTGGACTTCGGGCACGATGTTTTTGCCGTCAACGATAATCACTTCGCCTTTCGGTGCGCGCAATGCGACGTGCAGCACCGCTCGATTTTCTGTGATGTTAATCTTCTGTCCGCTGAACATGGCATCGATCTTCCCCTTCAATCCGGATTCTTTCGCCAGTTGCAGCAGCAGCTTCACGGTCTTGTCGTTGATGCGATTCTTGGAATAATCGAGAAACAGGCCGGCCCCTTCGACGGTCAACCGTTCGCCCCGTTTTGGATCTTTGGCGAACAAGTCTCGCAAGCGCAATTTTTTGATTTGTTTGCTGTGCGCGGCCAGGGCTTTCCAGGCCGGACGTTGAACGAGCGGTTTGACACTTGGTGTTTTCATAGTCCTCTCCATGTTCGAAGTCATTCTTATACTCGCGAATCAGGATTTTGGCAAAAGACAATTTTGTTACTTGAAAAATTTTCAAACTTGCCAAACGGGCCATTTCTTTGCTCAATTTGCGCCGCATGAGCGACTTAACGACACCACTGGTAGGAATATTAATGGGCAGCGATTCGGATTGGCCCACGATGAAACAGGCCGCCGAGGCCCTTGCGGAATTTGGCGTCAATTGTGAAGCCAAAGTGATTTCCGCGCATCGCGATCCGCGCGGACTGGAAGAATACGCCGGCAACGCAGTCCAACGCGGATTGAAAGTAATCATCGCCGGCGCGGGCGGCGCGGCGCATTTGCCCGGCGTTACCGCCGCGTTTACGACGCTGCCGGTCATTGGCGTGCCCATCGAAAGCAAATCATTGCACGGGCTGGATTCCCTCCTGTCCATTGTCCAAATGCCGCCGGGCGTGCCCGTGGCGACGGTTGGGATTGGCGCGGCCAAAAATGCCGGTCTTCTTGCCGTGCAGATCCTCGCCGTTGGCGACGAAAAACTTCAGGCTGCGCTCGACCCGTTCAAAGCGAGGCTGGCCGAAGAATCCCGGGCGAAAAACAAAAATCTGAAGATGTAAAGGAAGCCCTCGCGAAGATGAGGGTGACAACGATTTCGTCCGTTGGCCTAACAACTACGCCGCTTCCGCGTCCTGTTTCCGGCGCACGATGGGCTTGCTCTCACCACGCACGACGGCGGCGGTGATTTTTACGTGGACGATGTCAGCGACTTCGGGCACGTCGAACATCAAATCGAGCATCAGCTTTTCGATGAGCCCGCGCAACGCGCGGGCGCCGGTGCCTTTTTTGAGCGCCTGCGCTGCCAATTCGTGCAGCGCATCGGGCGTGAATTCCAGGTCCACCCCTTCCATGGCCATGAGTTTGGCGAACTGCTTGGTGAGGGCGTTTTTCGGTTCGGTGAGAATCGAAATCAACTGTTCCTCACTCAATTCAGATAGCGTTGTGACTATGGGCAGGCGGCCGATGAATTCAGGGATGAATCCAAAGTTCAGCATGTCTTCCGGTTCGGCGTATTGCAGAATTTCCGCGCGGTCGGCGATGATGTCCTTCTGGCCCATCGCTCCGAAGCCCATGACGTTTTTGCCCATGCGGCGCTGGATGACGCGCTCGAGTCCCACAAACGCGCCGCCGCAGATGAACAAAATATTCGTCGTATCAACACGAATGTATTCCTGTTGCGGATGTTTGCGTCCGCCCTGGGGAGGCACATTGCAAATGGTGCTTTCGAGAATTTTCAAGAGGGCCTGTTGCACACCTTCGCCACTGACATCGCGCGTGATGGAGGGGCCTTCGGCCTTGCGCGCGATTTTATCAATCTCGTCAATATAAACGATTCCGCGCTGGGCGCGTTTGACGTCGTAATCGGCATTTTGGAGGAGGCGCAGGACGATGTTCTCGACGTCTTCGCCCACGTAACCGGCTTCGGTAAGCGTGGTCGCATCGGCGATGGCAAACGGCACATCGAGGATTTTGGCCAGCGTTCGGGCCAGAAGCGTCTTGCCCGACCCGGTGGGGCCGATCATGAGAATGTTGCTCTTTTCAATTTCTACGTCCATGTGAGGTGACGCGGGCGCCTCGGCAGTTCCCTGGGCGGTCGATTCGTCTACGGGCGTCGGCTCGGGTTGGATGCGCTTGAAATGATTGTGGACGGCCACCGCGAGCGTCTTTTTGGCGTGCTCCTGTCCGACGCAATAGAGATCAAGCTGGCGTTTGATCTCGGCGGGTTTGGGGACGGAAAACTTGGGGTGCTTTTTTTGATTTTGCACCTGCAGTTCGCGATCCAGCACGTTCTTGCACAGAATGATGCAATTATCGCAAATATAAACGCCGGGGCCGGAGATGAGCTTGCGAACCTCCGCGTGCGACTTGCCGCAGAAGCTGCACATTGTAATATTATTCGGTCTTGCCATGTAAAAGCCTGCAACAGTTGGATTTTATATCGTTCTGTGCCTGTTGCAAAAGATATTACACCATGAGTCAATTTTTTTCCACTTGGACTTTTTAAACTTTGAATTTTTTAAAAAATGAGGAAAGCAGGAAGCTTTCCTCATTCCGCTTGTTATTGCAATTCGCATATTTCATTGTTTGACCTTTGGCAACACACTGGATACTTTTACCGTCTTTGCATGAAAATAGTCGTTTGTGATCCTATCTCGCCAAAAGGAATTGCGCTGCTGCAGCAGCGCCCGGAATTTCAGGTTGCTGTCCTGCCCAAAAGGCTCGCTGAAGCGGAACTTTTGCCCATCGTTTCCGATGCGGCAGCCCTCGTGGTGCGCTCCGAAACCAGGATCACTCGCAAAGTGATTGAAGCCGCGCCGAAATTGCGCGTTGTGGGCCGGGCAGGCGTGGGCGTGGACAACGTGGATATCGAAGCGGCGACGCAACACGGCACGGTGGTCATGAATACGCCCGGCGGGAACACGGTGACGACCGCGGAATTGACTTTTACGATGCTGCTTTCGCTGGCCCGCAAAGTGCCACAGGCCCATGCCACCATGGTGGCCGGCAAATGGGACCGGAAAGTATTTCAGGGTTTGGAGTTGGCGGGAAAGACTCTTGGAATTCTCGGTATGGGGCGGATTGGCACCGAAGTGGCCAAACGGGCAATCGCCTTCGGGATGCGCGTTGTCGCGTACGACCCCTACCTGACCGAAGACCGCGCGCGGGCCATTGGCGCCGGTTTCGCGGACAGCGTGGATCAGGTTTATTTTGCGTCGGACTTTATCACGGTTCACATGCCCGTGACGCCGGAAACAAAGAACATGCTCAACGCGGCTGCATTTACGAAAATGAAGCCGGGAATGAAGATCGTCAATTGCGCGCGCGGGGAAATCATCGCCGAAAACGACCTGATTGCCGCGCTGGATTCCGGCAAGGTGGCAGGCGCGGCGTTGGACGTTTTTTCCGTCGAGCCGTTGCCGGCGGACCATCCGTTTCGCAAACATCCCAATTTAATTCTGACGCCGCACTTGGGCGCCAGCACCGAAGAGGCGCAGGAAAAATGCGGCGTCGAGGTGGCGGAAGTGATTGCGGGCTACTTATTAACGGGCGAAGTTCGCAATGCCGTGAATCTGCCTTACCTGGACGCCAGGACATACGAGCAGGTCAAGCCGTATCTGCCCCTGGGTGAGGCGCTGGGCAAACTTCTGGCACAGCTTTCACCAGCCGTGGCGGACAGAATTTACATCACGTACGGTGGTCACGCCCAAAAGCTGCCGAATGTGGACCCGGTGACGCGCTCTGTCCTGATGGGTTTTCTTTCGAATGGCAAGTTAAAGGACGTGAACAACGTCAACGTGCGTTCCGCGGCCGCCAGTATGGGGCTGACGGTCGAGGAAAAGAAATCGGACGAACCAGTTACCTTCAACGAGTGGGTTCACGTCCAGATGTTCAGTGGAGAAAAGAAGCTGATTTCGGCGGGTGGAACGTTCTTCGGGTCGCCGAACAATCCACGCATCGTCCGACTCTACAGCACGCCGGTGGAAATTCCGATTTCCGGAACGCTGCTGATGTTGAACAACAAGGACC
>DASYYL010000154.1:0-10417 GCA_035933915.1 Verrucomicrobiia bacterium | reverse complement strand
GAAGCCGGGATTAAACCGTCGTGAAAGCCGGCTCCGGTTACACGGAGCTTTGCAACGGCTTGAGCCGGATGAAGGGAAACCTTCACGTCCGGTTCTGAGGGGAGGAGGTGGCGGCAACGTCACCTCCTTACCCGACAGATTAAAATCCACAAACCATTTTCCGGACGTAAAAAGCTTCGGCATATTTGGAGCAACACTCCATTCCCCGCAAGCGCATCAGGGCTAGAAACGTGTCCTGGTCGAACCAATGTTTGTTGTTTTGAGTGGAGAAAAAGCGGCACAGGCTGTCGGCTTTTTCCATTGCCAATCGTTCATCGAGAGGAACGAAAAGGTTCGGCGAACCAATGTCGCCATCGTATTTTGGAATTTCATATTCGAGTATTAAATGATTCCGGAAGGTGTTCCAGGTCAAATCCGATATGAGACGATGGTCCTGGTGACGGTCATTCCGAAAGTGGGTGAAAACAAGGTCCGGATTGATGCGCGCTTTTAAGGATTCAAAAAAATCTTTGATCGATGCGCCATCAAAAGGGAAGTAACCATTTCGGAATTGTTTGATAATGACCTGCGACTTCGCGGCGGCGCGGAGAAACGTCCGGGCGCTTTTTTTTGCTTCGGCCTGGCGCGGTCCATCGGCGGTAAAGACGACCCACCAAACCGCAAGTCCGGGGCACCCGCTAGTAAGCGTGAGGATGGCCCCCCCGCAGCCGATTTCGATATCATCACTGTGGGCGCCCAGGCAAAGGATGTTTTTGATGCCTTGAAGGGGCAGACTTTTCATGAATTTCGCTTCTTTCAAATCGATTTCCCTTGAGCCAACAGGCCCGGATCATTGGGCTCAGTGAATCACTTGCACATTAGGTATGGGCACAACGAATTGGCCACCCCAATTTCGGATGCGGTCCATTTGGCGAATAATCTCGTCCTTGAAATTCCAGGGAAGAATAAGCAAATAATCGGGCCTGGTTTCGTCAATTCTTTCGACGGGTAAAATTGGAATATGTGTTCCGGGCAGAAATTTTCCCTGCTTGTATGGATTGCGGTCTACCGTAAAGTCCAAAAAATCCGTTCGTATACCACAGTAATTCAAGAGTGTATTACCTTTGCCGGGCGCGCCATATCCGGCGATTTTTTTTCCGGCGCGCCGAGCCTGTATTAGAAAATCGAGGAGGTTTCGCTTGGTTGCCTTGACTTGTTGGTCAAAGAACGAGTAGGCGTTCATTTGGTCGAGCCCCAAAGCAAGTTCGCGGTTGCGCAGACCGATCAGACGCTCGTTCACGAGCTTGGAATGGTCCTCGGCCCGCCGGGCGTAAATCCGCATGGAGCCGCCGTGTGTGGAAATTTCCTCGACATCAAATAGAGTCAGTCCGTGCGCGGCAAAAATCTTTTCCACCGAGATTAGCGAGAAATAGGAGAAATGTTCGTGATAAATCGTGTCGAATTGATTTTGTTCCATCAACCGGACCAAATGCGGAAATTCCAAGGTGGCGACGCCTTGAGGTTTCAACACCATTTGAATACCGGCAACAAAATCATTCACATCAGGGACCTGCGCCAGAACGTTGTTTCCAATGACCAGGTCCGCCTTCTGCCCGTCGGCAACGATCTTTTCAGCGGTCTTCCGTCCGAAAAATGCGACCCGCGTCGGCACCCCTTTTTCCGTGGCGACCTTTGCCACATTGGCGGCAGGCTCGATGCCGAGAGCCGGGATTCCCTTTTTTACGAAATTTTGCAGGAGATATCCGTCGTTGCTGCCCAATTCGATGGCCAGGCTTTCGGGTCCGAGGTTAAGCCGTCCGACGATCATGTCCACGTAGTTTTTTGCGTGAGCTAGCCAGGTTTCCGAATAGGAGGAGAAGTAGGCATACTCAGTAAAGATATGCTCCGGACTGACATATTCCTGAAGTTGAACTAAAAAGCATTGGTCGCAGACGCGCACGTGCAGAGGATAAAAAGCCTCCATCTGATTCAATTGCTCGCGGCCGACGTAGCTTTCGCACAAAGGCGACATTCCCAAATCAACAACCGTTTGAATCAGCGGGCTGGCGCAAAAGAGACATTTTGGATTTGAATCCGTGGTCATTTTTGATTTTTGATATTCGGTGGCCAACGATTGAAAAAAGTTGCCGTTTTCAGTTTTTGGGTTTCCAAAGTTCCCAAGGAGCCCGGCCGCCGTTGCACAGGTCGGTCAGCTCCTGCTGTTCTTTAAAGGTGTCCATGGCCCAAAAACGGTCGTATTTGTAGCCCATAATCAAGTCCTTTTCAATCAAGCGTTTAAAAGGCGGCCCCACTAGGTCTTCGCCCTTTCGAATGAAGTCAAAGATATCGCGTTTAAACGCGAAATAACCGGCATTGATGAGCAACCCTGAATCGCGCACAGTCTCTATATTAACGACACGGTTGCTGCCATTTTTCAAGGTTACTGTATGAAAAGTCTGGGAGGGCGGAGAACAAACAAAGGCCGCGATCTTGCCACTGCGTTCGAACTGCCGCAACATCTTTGGCAGCGGCAGGTCGGTGAGGCCGTCACTATAATTGGCCAGGAATGCCTCTTCATTTTCCAACAAGTGCTGTACTTTCTTGAGGCGCTGTCCGATGGAAGCATCTACCCCGGAGTCCACAAAGGTGATGGTCCAATCCTGAATGTCACTGGCCGTAAGCGTCAAATTTTTGCCACCGCCGGAGAGAACGAAATCGTTTGAAATACATTCGTCGTAACGCAGAAAGTAGTCCTTAATTTTATCAGCCATGTAGCCGAGGCATAAAATGAAGTCCTTGTGGCCAAAGTGGGCGTAATACTTCATCACGTGCCATAAAACGGGCCGGTATCCGATAGGGACAAGCGGTTTGGGGATATTGTTTCCATAATCCCGCAGACGTGTTCCTTTTCCGCCGCAAAACAGAACGACTTTCATGGTTTCCTTTCTTATAATGGGTCAGTTAAATTTGCGGAAGACGGGTTTGACGGGCCGTCCTTCCAAATATCGTTCAATTCCCACTTCCAGCGCGCGACGATACACTTGAAGCGCGGCGGCAATTCCATCAATCGTCCGCTTCAGGTCGTCGTCCGAATGCGAATAGCTCAGGACCAGAGAAGGCATCAACAGTCCGCGGCGCATGGTCTCCTGTAGAAAAAGGGTGCGAAAGGCCTGAGACGGTGCTCGTTTATTGTCGAGTGTCGCGTAAGCAAGGCAACAGGGCCGTCCTTTGACGAGAAAGTAATCTTCCATTTTCAAATCTCCAACGGCCCGGCGAATACCCTCAGCGAGCACACGACCCTGGCGCCAGAGCGTCTCTACAACAGGTTCTTCGCGGTAAATCCGCATTGTTTCGATGGCGGCAGCCAGGGCGTGGTATTCCGCACCATGTGTCGTCGACATTAGAAAAACACGCTCACGATTATGGTCAAGACCGCCCAACCGCATGATGTCGCGCCGTCCTGCCAGGGCCGAGACCGAGAAACCATTACCGATGGCTTTGCCGAATGTCGAAAGGTCTGGCGTGACTTTATAGAATTGTTGGGCACCGCCATTGGCCCACCGGAATCCTGTGATCATTTCGTCAAAAATCAACACAGCGCCTTCCTTCGCACAAAGCTCTTTCAATTCCTGAAGGAAACCCGACCGAGGCTCCTGCTCCCGTTCGACCTCCAACATAACAGCGGCGATACCGGAGGGATGCGCCGAAAACAATTCGCGCAGACTTTTAAGATCGTTATAGCGGAATTTCAGCGTGAGTTGACGTATGGCTTCGGGAATGCCGGCGTTCATCGCGGTTGAACCGATGAACCAGTCGTCCACGGAAAAGAATGGATGCTCACCACAAATGGCAATCAGGTCGCGGCCTGTGAAAGCACGGGCCAGCTTGACGGCGGCGTTTGTGGCGTCAGAGCCGTGCTTTCCAAACTTAACCATTTCCGCGCCCGGAACGAGGCCCTGCAATGTTTCGGCGCATTCCAGTTCAATCGGTGAAGGGCGCACAAAGTTGTTGCCGGAGCGGATTTGGCGGCAGGCGGCTTCGACAACGGGGTCATAGGCGTGACCGAGCGTGACCGAGCGCAGGCCCATCCCGTATTCGATGAATTCGTTGCCATCCACGTCCCACACGTGCGAGCCTTTGCCGCGAACGAGGTAGATGGGCATCTGTTCGGGATACTGGTCATCGCCCTTTGCATAGGTGTGAGCTCCGCCAGGAATGACGGAATGAAACCTGTCTTGCAGCGCTTTGGATTTTGTAACGTTCACTAGTGTCGTGGCGGAGATCCATTATGCGACGTTGCACGCCTGGAGGATACGTTTGCGCGGCTGGGCGATCCCGATCGGACAGGCGCGGACGAACCTTGCGGACGGGAACGGCGCTGCGAGCCGCCCCTACCCGTCGCAATTCTTAAAAAATCCGGACGAATGTCTTTCAGAACCGGAAAGTCATTGCGCCATTGAGACGGGATTTTCGGGTCAAGGTTGGCGGACACAATGGATTCTCGCGAACCTGCGAGAACAACCTCCCGCCCGTTAGGATCAAAGACGACGCTGCCACCGGCATAATCAAGTTTTGGGTCGCATCCGCACCGATTGACTCCGATCACGTAGGCCTGATTTTCAATTGCGCGAGCCCGCAACAATGCCGTCCAGTGCGAGTGCCTTTGGTCGGGCCAATTGGCAATCACAACAATCGCCTCCGCGCCCTGCGCGACCGCAGCACGAAACACTTCAGGAAAGCGCAAGTCATAGCATATAAAAACTGCAACTTTCAGGTTTCCGCAAGGAAATATGGTCAAATTGTGTCCCGCCGAATAGTGATCAGACTCGCCGCCGGGGCTGAACGGGTGCAATTTGGCGTAGCGGCCGAGGATTTCACCCGAAGGGGCAATGCAAACAGCTTCGTTATACACGTTTTGACCGGCCTGACGCGCAAAACCGCCCAGTACCCAGGAGCGGCGCTCGGCGGCCAATTCCCGCAAAAATTCTGCCGTGGGCCCGTTCATTGGCTCGGCAATGTCCGCAGCATTCATAGTGAATCCGGTCGCGAACAATTCCGGAAGGACAATGAGTGACTTGGGTGAGATTCTGCGTCTGCGTAACATAGAACGAACACACGCAAAATTCGCAGGTTTGTCCTCCCAAGCTATATTCAACTGGCATCCGTAAACGATCATGGGCCAAAAGAGTGGAACAGTATTTTCAGTGCTGAACTGCGGTGGCCTCGGCAAGCAAGCCGGCATTTTCAAGACGAGCCGCCGCCGCCGAAACGGATGCGAACGATAACCTTGAACGCCGGGCAACATCGAGAAGCGAATTCGTCCCGTCAGCCAGGTTCAATACCCATAGCAGAGCGGCCTCGTCGGCATTGCCGCTCACACCACCCATGGCACGATAGAGGCCGCGCTTTCCAAGTTGGGGCTCACCATAAGGGGCCAGATTGCGAAACGTTCGGTTGGCCTCCCACGTTTCGACGATCCGCAGGAGCAATTCCAGCGATCCGGCCAGCGCGGCGGGTTTTACAAAATCGAGATTGTCTGCAGAAGTATGGTATTCGGGATAGCGCCCATTCGGTGTGCGGCTCAACCGACCGACGGGCAGGTCGAAGCCAGGGGAACAAAACTGTCTTTCGTCATAGCCCATTGGTTCAAATGCTTCAACCGCATGATCAGAAGCCGATTCAGCGAGGACACGTTCGACTACGGAATCCACGCCCGCATCTTCCCGGCGTGACCGTTTGTAATGAAACGCGCCCGCATCACCCAGACACGAGAGGACCAATCCCCCACGAATATTGGCCAAAGCATTGCGATTGGCCGCCAACCACGAGATCGCTCCAATGGTGCCGGGTGCCCAGAGGAAACGGTAGGTAAAGCGTAACCGGCGCCTCTGGAGGAATTGCGCCAGTCTCGCCGCGACGGCCATGGCCGACAGATTATCATTGGCCAAAGAGGGATGACACGAATGCGCAGAAAGAAGGAATTCATCAGACGTTTGCCCGTCGATCTTAAATTCCGCAAAGGTCAATTGTCCAGGCTCGAGCGTTGAGTTTATGCATACGTCATATTGGCCGTCTGGCAATGACTGAAGCTGGCGATGGCTGAGGCAGAACCCCCAGGATTCTCGATAATAGGAGGTACGATAGGGAATCCAGTCCGGATGGTCGGGAATGCTATACAAATGAGACTTCAATTCTCCCAACGTGAGTTTGGCCCGCACTGGCGCACTATAATTGACCACATGGAGATTATTTTTCCAGAAATCCACCACGCGCACGCCTTTCGCGTCATCAATCCAGGCATCCTGAATGTTCCATTCCACGGGAACGATCCAATCCAGCACTTGCGTGCCTGAGGGCACCTCGCGCAATTCCACTGGGACAAACTCTTTAAGAGCATTGAGGCTGTCACGTAAGCCGCGACCGGTAATACTTCGACACAATGGAAACAGGCGGGTGACGAAATTGTGCAATTGCCGGCCTTCGGCCTCAATGTCGAAACCATCACGGAGATTGAGCGGTAAAGATGTCATGCTTTAACTCCAGATGAGCGAGCAGGTTCAGGCACAGGCGGGACCGGTTTCCGGAACAGATCGCCTCCGATTTCGGCGAGCGCAGGGAGTGCCCTGTCTTTATCGGACATCTGCGTCACCGGCAACGGCCATTTGACGCCCAAGGCAGGGTCTTGCGCATGGATGCCTGCCGCCGCTTCAGGGACGTAATGGTTGCTCATCTGGTAATATACTTCGCAATCATCCGCCAGTGTTTGAAAGCCATGTGCGAATGCTTTTGGAACATAGAGCGCGCAGCGATTCTCTGCCGAAAGCTCGAATTCTTCGTGGCAACCAAAGTTGGGTGATCCCGGACGCAAGTCCACAATGATATCCCAAACCGCGCCGCGAACGCAACGGACTAGCTTGGCTTCGCCCCAGGGCGCCCTTTGCAAGTGCAGGCCGCGCAACGTCCCCTTATGGCGGCTCGAGGAGAGGTTGCACTGCACAAATTCGGTCTCGAGGCCGTGGGCGGAAAATTCTTCCGCACAAAACGTTCGCGCGAAGAATCCGCGCTCATCTACGTGAGGCTCGAGTTCGATAATGAACGCGCCTGGCAATCGTGCTTCGATGAATCTCATGAGGAATGGCCATGGGGTTTGCCGCAAAGGGCTTCCCCCCCTGAAAGGCTCAACAACCGTTCTGTTTCCAATAAAAATGGCCGTCAATCTGTTCGGTGCGAATGAGGTGTTCAAGTTGTTTGAGGCGGGTGAACGCGCGAAATCCAAACGTTTCACGCGCCATGTCAATATGCTTGAACAAGTCGTACAGTTGCCGCGCGCCGCGGCGGGCATCCCAGGAGCAACGAAACTCCGGGAGATGCCTTCGAATTTTTTTGAATGAGACCCGATAACTGCGGTTGTCAGGGCTGGGCGCACCGAAGGTCAGCTTGCAGCCAGGGAACGTTTCGGCAACGATCTTGGCAATTTCTCTGACGCGATAATTGTGACTTGTTTCCCCGACGTTGAAAATCTGATTGTGTATCGCCTCGCGCGGAGCCAGGAGGACCTGTCGGATGGCTTCGCAGATGTCCAAGGCATGCACCAACGGGCGCCAAGGGGTGCCGTCGCTGGTCATACGGATTTCGCCGGTTGTCCACGCCAGGCCGGAAAGGTTATTGAGAACAATATCGAATCTCATGCGCGGAGACGCGCCGTAGGCCGTAGCATTTCTCATAAAAACCGGACTGAAAGTATCCGCTGCCAGTTGGCTCAAATCGTGTTCGACACGGACCTTGCAGACGGCATAGGCCGTTTGGGGGTCCACGGGCGATTGTTCATCCACGAAATTAGCGTCTGATACGCCATATACACTGCAAGAAGACATATAAATGAAGCGGCTAACACCGGACTGGCGGGCCAGTTGGGCGAGCCGAACGGAACCATTGTGGTTTATTTCGTGGGTGATATCAGGAGACAACTGTCCCAGTGGATCGTTGGATAATTCGCCCAAATGCACAACCGCCTCCATGTCGCGGAGATCCTCAATTTCGATCTGGCGAACATCCTTGGAGACAATCCGCGGGATTGTTCCGGCGGCTCGATATAGCGTTCCTTCGCGGTAGAATCCGGTGTCGATCCCGATAACGTCGTGTCCATCGCGCGAAAGGACGGGTCCGAGCAACGAGCCAAGATAACCTTCGCTGCCAACCAGAAGAATTTTCATAGAATGATACGTCCGAATTCCAGGACTCCGGAACTGCCCGGTCAGGGGCAAGCGGAACGGAAGAACCCGCTGATCGGAGCAGCGGCTTCATAAAAAGTAAAGGTTCCCGAAGAATTCATTGTAGCATTGCCAATGCTCTGCCAGGACGAATTCAGATTGGTCGTGTATTGAAGCAAATAGGTTTGGCCAGGAGTGCCTGTGACGGTAACCTGAAATAAGTTTCCGAAGTAATCCGCTATGGATATGACATTGGGAACAGGCACGGTCAACATTGCCACAAAACTGGATGCCGCGCCTTGGGAATTTGTCACGATTACCTGATAATTTCCAGCATTCGCTGACGTCACGTTGGTCAAAATTAACGGATTTGAAACGGCTCCCGGCAAATTGGTTCCGTTAAAAAACCATTGGAAACCCAGGGGAGCGGTGCCACTGGCGACAACGCCCAGACTCACTGTGCTGCCGACGCTCCCAGTCTCGTTGGTCAAGTCCACGTATATCGTGGGAGCTTCCGGGTCAGTTAAACCGGGGGGCGGGTAATTCTGGGAGGCATCATCCAATACCAATACCCAATCGTTTGTGTCTGGCGGCATAAAGATCTGCGGGCCGGTGGTCGTGTAGTTGCCGATGAGAGTAGCCGCGCCAGTTTGCGGACTATACCACCATGCGTTTGCGGTCGGACTGGAGATTCGCGTCATATCCACCGTTGGAGTCATTGTGCCATCGGGAATATAGGCGATGGCCGTTTTTCCGGCGGCTTCCCTCATGCAGGTAATGTAGTCCTCCTGGCCATACGTCCCGTAGCCTCCGATTACGGTTGTGTTGCTGTAGTCCGGCACGCAATTCCACCAAGGCCGGGTCTGCATCAGTTTGATGACGTTAGCCATGTCAATGGCGCCTTGAGACCAAATCTGCGTCTGCCAGCCCGTTGTAAAGCCATAGGTGGAAATAAATGCATTGCCGTAAAAATGTCCCGCCTCACCATAGGTGACTGAACCCCAGGCATACCGGCGACAGTCATAGGCTGAATTTTCCGGGCTGTATGGTGTGAATTCATAAAACGGTTCGCGGGAAAAACTCGGAACAACAGGATTCAATTGATAGTTGGTCTGCGCAAAATCATAAGTGATATAGGGGCCGGGGGCCGGGGACCGCGGATAGGAGCAGTTCAGGTTACACCAATCGTTGCTATACCATTGCCGGGCGGACAGATTTCCCCATGCTGCACCGCCTGCCTGAGCCGTGAACAGGTGATTTGTGTCCACAGACAGGATACCATAGGCCACGGCGCTCCATAGCGTATTTGGCGGACCTGGCTCATTAAAGTCCCCGGCTCCGACATAAACAAGATTAGGAGTGTTCTTATAACGGTTACCCACCCATTGACCGTATTGATACAGCATGTTGCTCCCGTTGCCCACCATATTTGGCCACCAGCCTTCGCCTGAGTCCAAGGCTCCATCGTATAATGGATATAAAACGACAACCATTTCATATTGAGCCGCTTTCTGAATGACATGGTCCACATTGGTGAAATAGTCCGGGTCGAATGACAGCAAATTCGTATAAAGACCACTGTCGATCGTGTTGGTGAACGGCTCGTTACCATAGATGTTGGTCGTTTCGTTAACGACTTCCTGCTGGCCATCGCCGCCCCAGTGCGGGCAGAAGTCCAGAATAATAGCATTGAATCCCTGAGCCCATCGGTTGCTGATATAATAATCCTGGTCTGCGGTCGTCAGCTGCTTTGCCAAAGTCCATGGGCTATCGCCCTGTATAAAAAACGGCACATTGTTTTGATCTATAAGATAGTGTTGGCCGGGCAGTTTTTTAAGCGGATAGAGAGGTCCGGCAACGATGCAACAGGGGAAAAGGCATATCCAGAAAACGGTGATTTCGGCCAGTTTGAACCGTTTCAGTATCTGATCCCACAATTGTGCAGCAGGGCGGATGTCCACTTTGCGGGTAAAAAATTTCATGATGCAAACTCCTTTTCTGGATGGATCCAACGAAAGATACAGTTTCGGTTCGTACGCCAATTCCTGCCTCCAGAATTTCCGCGGCGTAGCCCTTCCAAAAGAATAGAGCCAAAACTCATCCTGGTTGCAACACGATCCGTGGCGATTTATCCATATTAGCGATCCACCGGGCAATTCTTTGGCCCAGTCGAATACCCGGCTCTTCAATACAATGATATAAAAATAGTGGCACGAGCGTGCATAGCA
>DASYYL010000155.1:0-8615 GCA_035933915.1 Verrucomicrobiia bacterium | reverse complement strand
GGCGCGTAACTGACAAACTGCACGGCGTCGTCCGGCGGATTTGCCGCGTTTGTCTCTGCGCTTGACGGTACATTGTCGGTTACAAAGACGCTCTTTTCCGGATTAAAATCAGGATTGAATAATTGCGCCAGCACATTGGTGTCGTTCGCGTTGATTTGCCATCGGCTATAGAGCTTGGCGCGCGGCAGACTTGATGCGAAATCAAAGAGCGCATAATTGCCGGAGGCGTCCGGGACGGCGGTAATTTGGTCCAGGTTGGTAGCAGTGACAACGCCGGGTTTGAGTTGGAGGCTGAACCGCGTCAGGATTGACAGGGGCATGTCCGGAACTTCCCGGTTCCACAGATCCGCAAAGGTATCAGGGCCCAAAATGTAACGGGTATCAGTCAATTGACACGCTCTGGCAAAATGGAACATGGGCCGCGATGCGAACTGCGTATTAATGATTTTAGTGAAGGCCGCAAAATCCTCGGGAATCCGGGGCATCTCGACCGTTTCAAAAGTTTGGATGTTATAATAAGGAAGCTGTTGTTGTATCCATTCACCTTTATAGAGCTTATAAAAAATGGCCAATGGCGCCGGCCAATTGATGGGCGACATGGCGATACGATGCTCATAAGGCTTATCACGGAATTCATCAATGATCGCGTTGGATTCGTACTTATATTTGTAATTCCAATAGACCACCCAGGGTTGGTTGGCCAGGCCCAGGTCGGCAACCAGCAGCAAGCCGAGCGCAACCGCGCCGGCGCCAGCTCGTTTGCCTGAGAATACGCCCCGCATAATCAGCGCCAGAAGGGCCGCCGAAAGAAGGAAAAATAACGCGAACCACCCCGCTTGCCACACGCTGAAGGCCGCCACTTGATCGGGCTTTTCAGTCAAACGCGCCGATTGGAGGTATCGCACGAGATCCGGCATGTGCAGCCAATAAACATACCAGCCGATCACAGCCGCAACCCAAACGATTCCGCATCCAATCAGCCAGTTTTTCTCAAACCGGTCCATCCGTTTCCACCCACTGCCGGTCCCGCTCTGGTTATTGTGCATGTATCTCCGCCACAAAGCGTCGACTCCAAAGGCGAACAAAACTACGAAGCCGATACTGAATAGAAATAAAAACTTGGTGGGATTTCGGATAGTCGAGACATAGGGGAGGGCGTAAAACCACCGGTAGAATGGCGCATACTTTCCAAGCGCCAGCAGGAACGAGACGACGGCGATCGCGAACCAGAACCAGATCCATTTCTTTTGGTCCGCGTTGAAGGCGGAATTATTTTTCCGAAAAGACTGCGCGACCGCCCAAAGCGCAATTAACGCGATGAGCAGACCGGTATAATTGCTCCCGCCGGTATAACGGAAAACGCCTGTCGGTATCGGCCCTTGTTTTCCGCCGGCCAGATATTGGTCCCAGGCAGGGTCGCGGCCCATTTTGCCCCAGTACTGTCCGCCGTCGCGGGATTCCAGGCGATAGCCAAAAAGCCCTGGTTCCAGCAGCCCCAGTGTTTCGACCTTTGGCAGGCTCCATTGCGTGGCCCAACCCCAGCGTTGAGCTTTCGTTTGCGCGTCCTGTTGTGTCCCCGAAACACCGCTAATCGAAGTGGAGACCAGGCCCTGGATGCTCTGCGCCGCCAAAAAGCCGGCGCAAATAACTACGAGCGCCAGCTTGCCGATGCCTGTTGCCATGTTTTTTATGCGCGGTCCCTCGGCAATCCCTGCCTGATAGATCGCATACGCGGCAACCAGAAGACTAAAAATAGCCCCAATATCGGCCGCTTCAACCACATCCATTCCGACGGCGAACCCCCCTAAAACGAGCAAAAGCCATCGTTGGCGCGCCTGCGGATCGGCCAGGCACGCGAGCGCAAAAAAAGTCATACCGGCCGCAATGTCATGCGCGCCCAGCCCCCAGGCGCCAACGCAGAAAAATATGGATGTCAGCATGGCTGCCAGCCCGCCCAGGTAACAGGCCACCGGGGCCAGGCGCGACTGCCGGAAAAAACACCATGCCCCTGTGCCCAGTATTAGCAATGAGAGAAACGCGTAAAATTTTGAAAACAAAACCGGCCCCAACAGCCATTGCAACCCGAAGCTGACGGATGGCGAAGCGGCGCCGCCATCGAATCCGATGTTATTTAAATCCAGCCAGCAACCGAAAAATCTTTGTGGCAGTTGATGGCATTGCGAGGCCAGCCGGCCCAGCGGCCCGTCATTAGAAAAAAGAACTTGCCCGGGCACAAAGACGCCGTGCAATTGAAGCGCCAGAACAACGCCAAAGAGCAAGACCGCGGCGCCCAATCCGCCTCTTGATAATCGGTCCGTAATGGATGACAATTTCATATCAGATTAAAAAGAAAATACGGGACGGAGACTCGAGTTTATTTAACAGCCTGTTTCAGGCCTGCTCCAGTGCGTGAGGTCACGGCCCAACAGAGCGCTAAGGCGTTCAATTTCCGGCGCAAATTCCCGTTGCAACAAAATTCGGGTGGCGGGAATCATTGCCGGCCGTTTGGCCGACGTTTGGTTTAAGGAGCAAAGTCGCGTGCCGGCTTTTTGGATGGCTGTGAAGACCGGCCCCGGGAGCCACCGCCGCAACCCGATTGCCGTTCCGCGGACGAGCGGGTCGTTGAGGATTGACCGCAAGAGAGGGCTCTTGACCGATACGTTCCCGCTGGTCTCGCCGCCCGGCAGCCTCACCGAACTGGAAACGCCAAGAAAATCAAGTGTATCGCGATAGGTGCCCGGAGTGTCCGCTGCCAGGTCATCGTAAATGATGACGTGCACCCGTTCGCGTCCAAAAATTTCAAAATAGCGCCGGACCTGGTCGGTGAAACAAACGGTGGAACGATATGCCAGCGCCTGCGTAAGATAAGTCAGACGTCCGATTCGCCGCCCCTGCCCGCGGTCGTGCTCGGCCTCGAGTGCTTCTTCAAATGTCGGCAGATATTCGTTCCCGTCGAAGAGAAATTGATAATAGAGTGAATACAACATGGAGGCGGGTTCCCGGAGCAGAATGATGATACTCGCTTCTGGGCTGAATGCTTTGATTTCCTCCGCCGCCCGTGCAGAAAGCAGATACCAAACTGACGCTTCACCCACGCGCGCCTGACCGCTCCAACGATTGAATTCAGCCAGATAGCCGTCCAGGTCGCGGCGATAAAAGTGGGACCCGAAATTCAGATCTCGGCCAAAAAAATGCATCTCCTTCTGTGGCATGTAAATCTCCGGGTGTCTGGCCAGGAATTGGGCCAGAGCAGTCGTGCCACATTTGGGCGCGCCAACGATAAAAAAATCAGGCCGTTTTGTAAAAACCGAACGTTTTCCTCCAGCGGCGTTTTCCGGAGGATTCATAGATAATCCAGGCATTAATAATTGCCCCCAAAGTAATGCCCCCGATAAGCAGAAAACAGGCCATGGTCCTTATATCAAAGACCATTTCATAAAACGCCAGAAAACTGGCCCCAAAATTCATGCCTTGAATTTTAGGGTTCAATTTCCAGCACAGCCGATATGCATCGCTGCTAACTGGCTTTGCACAATCGTAGGCACGGCGCGCGTTGCGCTGTCTTTACAGACGCAATCGGTGGGCGCCGGCGTAAATATTCATCCTTTGGCCGCGCACAAATCCCATGAGCGTTTGGCCGCTGTCGTGCGCGAATTGCACAGCCATGCCGCTGGGCGCGGAAATGGCCGCGATGATGGGAATTCCGGCCGCGAGGGCCTTTTGCATCATCTCGAATGACGTGCGGCCGCTAAGCAGCAAAATGTGTTGAAGAAGTGGCAACCGATTTTCCAGCAGGGCCCACCCAACCACCTTGTCGAGCGCGTTATGGCGTCCCACGTCTTCACGGAGTACGACGAGCCGGCCTGCAGAGTCGAACAACGCGCACGCGTGCAGACCGCCGGTGCGCTTGAACGTTTCCTGAGATGCGGCAAGGGTTGCCGGCAAACCCAAAATGACCTGCGCATCCACTTCAAAGGTGTCGTCGATCGGCGGAAACTGCTGCCGAACCGCATCGATGGATGCCTTGCTGCAGATGCCGCAACTCGAAGAACTGAAGACATGCCGGGTCAACCGTTTCAAATCGAGGAAATTCGGTTTTGCCAGCTCGACGTTCACCGCATTTCCTTCGATTGAATCCGCATTCGCGTCTGGCAAACCGTTTAGACAATGAGATTGAGGCCGGATGGCAATGACATCGTCAGGGGAATGGATCAACCCTTCGGTCACAAGGAATCCGGCGGCCAGTTCACGATCTTCACCGGGTGTTCGCATGACGACGGCGACACTGTGGCCTTCGACGCGAATCTCCAGCGGTTCCTCAGCGGCCAGGCAATCTATTTCTGATGATGTGGCCGAAGCGTCCACCCGTTGCATCGGAACCTTCTGAATCCGTTTGTCCGGGCGGGATATCGTTTTCATGCCGTGCGGTAATCTAGCATAATTCCCGCGGCTGGTTCAACGATTCGCAAATCGCGGATCGAATCCAAAAACCTCAGGCTACACGCTTGCGTCGTGGAGTGCGGTGGCTGTGACACCGCTTTGGAACCGGAAAAGTCGTCCAATTCAAAGGACATCAGGCATTCGAAAGGCGGATGATGTCCACCGCGTGCCGCAAATTGTTGCGCGGCTTTCGCCACGCCCGGATCATTTGCATCGAAAACGTCGTTCGCGGCCCACAGGGTTTGGCCAGTTTTGACGTCGGCCAGCTTGAGGCGCCAGCCGATGGCGGGCGGCGGGCTCGAACGGAATACGGTCAGATGGCAAAACAGGACTGCGTCGCACCCGTAATATTGCTTCAGACTGTCGAAAAAGTTTAACGGCAGATCTTCTTCGCCGGTCCAACCCAGGCGCCCCGTGCAATTGCGCAGGGTTTGGGAATCGGCGGCGACTGCTTCAAATTGGCCCGTCTTAATCAACTCAGCCTGCAGAACCGGTTCCGGTGGCAATGTTGGAATTCGAAGATTGAACAGAGGCCCCCTGGTACAATGAAGAGCTTTGCAACGCCTGCGCGTCCATTTGGAGCGAAGTGAGATCATTTGAGATTGTCGTAAATGCGGAATTCTGGGCGTCAATGGCGCTTCGTTGCCTCTGCCGGACGAAGGCCAATTCACTTTCGAAACAAATTGACGTCGCACGAAACAATCTGTAGGATTCTCGTCCGTTTGGGTTCTAGAGTAGCTCAATGGTAGAGTCCCGACGCATCGGGATTAACCGATTGGTTGCGAATCGATGGAAAACTGCAGTCAGTGGACTGCTGAATTTTTGGGTTCCAGAGTAGCTCAATGGTAGAGCACGCGGCTGTTAACCGTGTGGTTGTAGGTTCGAGTCCTACCTCTGGAGCCAGTTTCTTAAGTCATTGGAGGACAATGACAACTCCAGAAAGCAGGCGGCAAAAAATGCCAAAGTGTGTAGTGAAATGTGTAGTAAATGGGATGCGGCTGAATAATTCCCGCATAATTCCTTGAGAATCCCGCTGCTACCCCTTCACTCCTCGCTAAGCAAAATATTCGGAGACACCTATGCTGAAAGGTGTCTATGAAACAGAAATTCTGGCTCTGCAAGCGGAAGAACGTATTCTTCAGTTTTGACTCGGAAACCCGCAGGCGCGAAAGCCTTCATACAGGCGATAAAGAGGAAGCTCAACGAATCCTCCGCGCCAAAAACGACGCGGCCACGCAACCGGCCATCAACATCTCGATTGCCAAAGCCTACTTGGTAGGCACTGACGCCAAGCTGGTGCAGCGCACTTGGGCTTTTGTGATACAGGAATATTGTGCGGTAAAAAAGGACAGTACTCGGGATCGCCGGGAACGCGCCGTCAAAAGCAAGGCATTCAACATTATTCGTAATAAGCGACTGGTCGAAACCACGGCGGAGGATTTTCACGCCGTCCTGAAATCCAGTGGCGTGTTTACTTGCCACATTTTGCGCGGACTGCACAATTTGGCCCTGGGCATGGGCTGGATTCTTGCGCCCATTATTCCCCCAAAGCTGTGGCCGAAGTATGAAAAGAAACCTAAACGCGCCGTCACGTTTGAAGAACATCAAAAAATCGTCCAAGCCGAGAACGAGAATACGGAACGCAAAGCGTATTACGAATTGCTTTGGGAAATCGGGGCGGCGCAGACCGATGGCGCAAATTTGACGACGGCAAACATTGACTGGAATGACCGGCTCTTGTCCTATCGCCGGAAAAAGACTGGTGAACTTTGTATGATGGAAATTGGCTCGCGTCTTGAAGCTATTTTGAAAAGCCTGCCATCGCAGGGAGCTTTGTTTCCCAAAATATCGGAGTTGGAGGACAAAGACCGCGCGGCAGAATTTCGTCGGCGTTGCCGCCTTTTGGGAATTGATGGAATCAGCTTGCACAGCTACCGCTATGCGTGGGCATGGCGTGCGAAACAGGCAGGAATGCCTGAGCGTTTCGCCCAAAGCGGCTTGGGGCATGGCAGTCTGGCGGTTCACCGCGAATACTCGCGTGATGGCGTTGCGATTTGCCCGTCGCTCGAAAACTACGAAAACAAAATTGTTCCATTGAACACGGTAAAAGCCGTTTCTTCGGTGCATCAACAACCGGCGCAAGCCGCCATATAAGGGGGCACTATGAATCCGATATTTCAATTTTTGGATTGGCTGATTCGGGCGCATGGCGAGGCTCTCTCAAATCTATTCGTGTATGTAGGTATTCCATTCATCGCTTGGCATTTGGGGAAACGGGCAGGCCGGAAGAAAATCAAACAAAGCCATACCTTTGTTTTGGTGATCCGGCCACCCGCTCAATCGTCAGGTGTCCCGCCCGTCATCCGTTGGAATTTCGAGCCACCGGACGACAGCAGCAGCCCCTTTGGCGCATGAACAAGCGAGCGCGAGCGGAACGGTGTTCCGCTCGCGCTGTTTTCAGATTCAATCAGCATTGGCCACTTCTTCCGGCGTGTCGCTCGCCAATGTCCCCTTTTTCTTGCGGGTGTTTTTGTAATGCCAATGCTCTGAAATAGCGTCTTTGGCTTTGCCAAACCATTTTTCATCGCGGGCCAATTCTTCCAGCTTGGCCGTTAGAAAGGATTTTGGCGCGTTCGGCGCGGGATGACCCAACGGTTTGAGCAATCCCCTGGCTAACAGAATCGGAACTTCATGCGGTGAAATGCCAAGAAAACCGGCGGCCTGCGCCGCCGAGCAGGACGCCGGCAAGTGTCGCAAATTTAAAAATCGTTCAATGTCTTGCTGCATAACCCCTCCTGTTAAATACTCATTCCGCGACCGTGCTTATTTGAATTTGAATGCCCTATTTCCGGTGTCTCCGAAATGGCTTCCCCCGGCGCAACCACGAGGCGACACCGTTGCGAAATCGCTTCCACGAGCTTTTCTTCACGATCTTCGAGGTTTTGTTGCCAGACAATTTTCTGCGCTTTGGCGACCATGTTGCTGGCCATGAACTCCAACGTCAGTTGCGCGTTTTCCCTAAACTCATTTGCCAGCCTCATCGGATCGCTACCGTCCAACAGGATTTGGGAATTGCCGTTGGCCTTGGCAAAAAGCGAGGCATCGCGGAATCGCTCAATGACCGCAAACTCATTTTTCCGCTGGCAAAGGAGAATGTCACTTTGGCCAAGATTGAGCAGCGTTGAGCGTACCTGCCAGACGCCAATCTCCGACGTGCAAACTTCTTTTTCCGACGAAGCATGAACGTGATTTGGTTTGTCCAATTGCTGCTTTAATCCGGTGAGCGAGACATATTCACTGGCAATTGCGCCGAAGGCGGCGCGGTAGCCGTTGATTTCGCTTTCAGTGAACCGCATACGATAGTCTGGAATCGTAAAATGTGCTCGCTCGCCGCCTTTTCGCGTCAAACCTCCCCATTCGGATTTAATTCCCAAAATGCTTTCGCTCGGTTTGACGGTATCATCTTCAACCGATAAGGAATTTATGGATAAACGCGAAAGGCGTTCCACTTCACTAACGGGAATTGCCATTTCGCCCGAATGCAGCCTTGCGGCTGTGATGTCGCCCGATTGAATGCGTGAGAGCAGGCTAAACTCGTCAACGCTCAAAGCGAGCGCGCATTTGTCAATCGTCAGAGCCTCAGTCTCTGATGCTGGCTCGTTAATCACCTTCATGTTTTTCCTTTCTTTTTGCCCAATCCTAGCAGAACTGGACTGGCAAGCTGTGGTGAAATCTCCACAACCTTTCCTTTCCCGGCAGACCACCCGAAACAGTTGCCGGAACAATCATTGCGCAATATAGCACATTTTTTGGCGGATTTGCGCCACCGGAAGCCAGCTAAAGGCGAAGAAGTTGGAGGAGGCGAACCCAGGAATCTTTCAAACCAAAGCTCCAACAAAACTTTGCCTGTTTTTGAATTGCTTGTGGATTCAGGTCAACGTATTCTTGTCAAAGAACCGAGGGGGGGAATGAAAGATGCAGACGCCTTTGACTTATGGATCAAGTTAATTTTACGACAACGAAGTCCAAGGGGTGGGAGGAAAAATGCAAGGAATGGGCC
This sequence comes from Verrucomicrobiia bacterium, assembly GCA_035933915.1. Taxonomy (GTDB): domain Bacteria; phylum Verrucomicrobiota; class Verrucomicrobiia; order Limisphaerales; family UBA11358; genus UBA11358. The sequence goes on along the minus strand of DASYYL010000155.1, from coordinate 115 downwards.
GATGCCAATGAACCATTTGAAATTCGTTCCATTGAGTCCAGCCACTTCGCATTTTGCCAGATTTTTTGCGCCCGGCACAATTATCAGTATCAATTTCAAATCCGCACCGGGGACT
>DASYYL010000139.1:0-11182 GCA_035933915.1 Verrucomicrobiia bacterium | reverse complement strand
CGTCCAGGCTGGATCTGAAACTCATGAGTTGCCGGCGGTAAACCATTTGCATGAAAAACCAGTCTTCGAGCAGCGCCGCCAATTCGCCATTCGTTAAAGGGCCTTCCGTGGGCGGGTTCTTCTTAAGAAAGTCCGCGGCCCATTCCACGAATTTGCGGCAGGCCTGATGCTTTTGTATTGCCATGGCAATTGAATTGTCCGTTGAAATGTTTTTGCCGCTGAGCCTCCACTTCAGCCGGGGTCCAGGCACGAGGCGGATCGGCTTGCGGGAACCAAGGGTAGCGATGAAGGCATCGTCGGAAGCCCAACCGAGGGGGAAATCAGGGAAGCCGCCGACGGCTTCCCAGGCGTCACGGGAGAAAATCAATTCCTGAGCGGTGCTGGTTCGGCCGCCAAGCAGCCGTGAAACCAAAAAGTCCGCTCCAGATTCATTTTGGGGGTGACGTGCATTGTCTGAGATCAAGCGGCCAGTGCCATCAATTGAACAGGTGTTAAAGCGATACAATTCATGACGGCCAGAGGTCGCGCGCAATTCCTGGTAAAACGCCTCCACGCAGCGTTCCTCCATGAGATCGTCGTCGGAAAAAAGGCAGATCCAGGGCTCACGGCTCAAAGCGATGCAACGTCGCCAATGTTCGGCAAGAGACACACGGCCGAGATTATTCGGAAATCGGTGATAATGAATTTGCAATTTGCTGGAAAATTTACGGGCGATGTCCTGAATGTGTTCGGGACTGGCGTCGTCGCCGACGTAAACTTTAAAGTTCCGACAGGTTTGGCTCGCGATTGACTCCAGAACGTCACGGAAAAATTCGGACTTGTAGGCCGGAATGACGATGGCCAAAGTGGGATGATTGGGCATAAATTAAACGGGAAGCATTGCCACATTGTCAGCCACGGCGTCAAACGACGGCAGAGAGGCGGGGCGGCAGTTTAAATCCGGCAGTATAATGGAGCCCCATCCCCGGGGCCATTCGGCAAGCGTACCGCCATCGCCTTCTTCGCGACGAACTTCAAATGCCAGGGTGTCTGTCACCGTATCAAAATCCACCATACCAACGCGGTGGTCGCCTTTGCCAACGGACACGCCGCAGCAATAGCGGCCATGCGCCAGGCGCGGGCGCGGGATAGTAATTTCAATTTCGATTTCTTCCCCGTTCCGCAGACCAGTGCGTTCGGCTCCAAAGCAGGTTCCTACGGGAACGCCTTCCGCGGTGAAAACGGTCATACTGAACCGAATACGCGGCACGGTGTCGTGGGCGCGGATTTTAGCCACGAATTGAAAGTCTTCATCAGGCGAAAAAATGGGCACGGCCCGATCAAATCGAAAGTAGACAAAGCGGACAGCGCCTGTTCCCGGGTACTTTCGCGGCGTATTTTCGACTGGAAAAAACACGGTAGAATCCTGGCCGATGGCGCCGGCGTACTTTTCGACAGCTTGTTCGGTCGGCCCATTGAAAATGACGCGGCCTTTTTCCAACACAACGGCGCGCGTCGTCAGTTGCAGGACCGCAGACATATTATGGCTGACGAACAAAACTGTGCGCCCGTGATTTCTGGAGACCTCTTGCATCTTGCCCAGGCATTTTTTTTGGAATGCGGTGTCACCGACAGCCAGCACTTCGTCGACAATTAAAATCTCCGGTTCGAGGTGCGCTGCCACCGAAAAAGCCAGCCGCACGTACATACCGCTGGAATAACGTTTGACGGGCGTATCGAGAAATTTTTCCACTTCGGAAAACGCGACGATTTCGTCGAATTTTTGCTTAATTTCTGCCCGTGTCATGCCGAGGATCGCGCCGTTCAGGAAAATGTTTTCCCGGCCGGTCAATTCGGCATGAAAACCGGTACCCACTTCCAACAGGCTGCCGACTCTGCCGGTAATTTCAACACGGCCCGTAGTTGGCTCTGTAATACGGCTAAGAATCTTTAACAAGGTGGATTTACCCGCGCCATTGCGGCCGATGACAGCGACTACTTCACCGGCTTTGACGTCAAAGGAAGCATCGGCCAGGGCCCAAAAATGTTCACTCCGGATTTTTCTTTTTTTCCACCACGTCAACGGATTGCGAAGCGCATATTCGATGGCGTGGCGCAAACCCGAATCGTTTGCGCCGTTTAGATGTCCAATGGAATAGCATTTCGAAAGATTTTTGACGTCGATAACTGTATCGGATTGAGCCATATTTTTTCTGCGCCGAAAATCAGATGATGTCGGCAAATGTGCGTTCCGTTCTCCTGAAATATGCGAGGCCACTGAGGAGCAGCATCACAGTGACGGCTGTGGAAAGCAAAAGTTCAGAAATTCGAACGGAGTTTCCGCCACCCAGCAGGCACCATCGAAAACCGTCAATGATTCCCACAATGGGATTGAAGGAGCAGACAAGGCGCACCGTTTCATGGGTGTGTTGTGTAATGGGAAAAACGCCTGAAACAAATATTCCGAACTGGACGATGAACGGCACGACAAACCGGAAATCACGATATTTCACGGTCAAAGCAGCGATCCAAAACCCCGCGCCGGTCGCCAGCGCAAAATCGAGCAGCAGAAACATGGGAATGAAAGCGATCTGCCGCGGTGGCACTACATGGTAGTAAAGCATCATCGGGACAAGAAACACCGCTGCGATGAGGAAATCCATGAAACTCACAAGAACGCTGCTTGCGGGAACGACCAGCCGCGGAAAATAAATTTTTGAAACGAGGTTGGAATTGGTGACAAGACTATTGCCGCTTTCCGACATGGCCGTTGAAAAAAATTGCCACGGTAGCAGACCACAAAAATAGAATAGCGGAGAGGGCGCTCCACCCGTTGAAAAACTGCCGGCTTTTCCTACCAGCGTAAGCGCGAGCAGCATTAGAAGCGGCCGAATCAGGGCCCAGGCGATCCCTACTGCAGTCTGCTTGTAGCGGATTAAGAAATCGCGCCAGGCGAGGAGGTAAAAGAGTTCGCGGTATCTCCAGAGATCCCGCCAATATTGGCGTTCAGTTTGGCCGGCTTCAATGACTAAAGTGGCAGACATAATCTGAATTCAATTAGTACCCCAGTTGAAATAGAGTTTTGTCCCAGCGTCGAATTACGAAATGTTTGAAGTGTGGCAACCTTCTTTGCGCCCAATAGGCGAACCGGCGTCCAAAGATGCTTTCCATCCACGCAAATTTCCAACGAAGGGCTTCGATCAGCGGAAAGCAGTCGACTGCACCGCCGAGCATTCTTGCCTGGTGCTGCATCTCAGCAATGATGTCCACCCTGTACGGATCAAATATGTAGTGCCAAGTCTGCAAAAAGCTGACGGCCGCATTGCGGGTCCGCGGGCTGTCTTCAAGCCCCAGCAAATATTTAATGTGCAGCTGAATGGAGGTCCAGGCGGATTCCAGTTTTTTGCTTGAGTAGTCCACGCTGCTCAAGCTTCCGGGGCCGGAATCTCTATAATATGCTCTGGCGCCCTTAACGAATGAGACTCCCTGGCTTTTCAAAAGGACCCTGCAAAAATATTCTCCGTCGTCATCAAAAGAAAGGCGTTCATCCCAGGGGCCGGCTGCGTCCGTCAATTCACGGCTGACGAGCCAACTTCCTGGTTGCATCCATACGTTTAAGGTCATTTTTCGCACAAGCCATTCAAGTGGCGAAAGGTCGTTCCACAAGGGAGTCGGTATAAATGAAGCGCTCTTTGTCCGATACAGAAACCGTCCCCATTCGGACGACAATAGCTTGTATGGATTTTTGACGGTTTCGGCAAATTCGATTTGCCGCGCAATCTTGTCCGGCGCGAGCAAATCGTCGGCGTCAAGCCATTGAATATAGTCGCCGCGGCAAAGTGAATAGGCGCGATTTCGGGCGGCGGACGCGCCACTGCTTTTTTGCGATACCACGGTGACGCCGTCCTTCGAAAATTTTGACGCCACCGATAATGTGTGGTCGGTCGAACCGTCGTCCACAACAATAATTTCCTTGCGGGGCCAGGATTGGCGCAAGGCGGACGAGATGGTGTCGGCGATCCATGGTTCAGCGTTGTAAGCCGGAGTGAGAATCGAAACTAAGGGTTTCATGGTCATTTTCCATTTTCGATAAGAGCCCCGGGTATTTCTCTTTATGCAAGATCTGGGAATAGGCTGTGATGATGATGTTTGCTATTTGGTTCCAGGAATGCTTTTCCTTTACAAAGTTGCGGATGTCGGGCCTTCGAGCGTTCAATTCGCGGTATAGATTACTTTGAAAATATTTTTGAATGCTTCGCGCCAACGCGATGGAATCGCCGGGTTTGCACATGAATCCAGTTTCGCCCTCGAGAACTTCTTCCTTCAAAGAGCCAACGTCCGTGGCGATGGCTGGCAGCCCAAAACTATAGGACAAAAACAGAACGCCGCTTTGAAAAATGTAGACATAGGGCAAAACGAGAACGTCGGCCGCCTTAAAATAGAGTTCCGTATCATCCTCGGAAATAAATTCAATCTTCTGCAAAATACGGTCAGAATGGCGGCTCGCCGCAATTCTGGCGGCAAGTTGTGTCCAATAGCTTTTTGGTCCCTTGGGCCGTCCGGCAATAATCAGTCGGAGACAGGGATCTTCATTGGCAACGGCGTCGAACGCCTCAAGAAGATGTTCAACCCCTTTATATGGGGCGATATGGCCGTAGAATAAGACGACTTTTTCTTGCGGCGATAAATTGAGCCGGCGCCGGGCTTGAGGGCCGGTTAGTGCCGTATTTGGGACCATATTGTTCCAGCCGTAGGGGATCAGGACAACTTTGGCGGCGGGAACTTCAAAATCCGCGATCAGTTCGGCCTTCATTTTCTTCGTATGCACAAAGATGCAGTCGCAAAGCCGATATTGAAACCTAAGAGTGGCGCGATTCAGGAATGAATCGTATCCGTCGCGTTTGCCTCCATTGATGTTGTGGGCAGTCAATGCGATTTTTTTTTCGAGCAGTTTATAAAATACCATCAATACCGTACGATCGAGCATTTCAATTTTGTTGTTCCACAAAATGTGAAAGACTTTCGCCCGGCTCGTGGCTGCGTACCGAAGTAATCGGACATAATAGGCCAGCACCCTCAAAATTTTCTTTGGAAGAGCGGCTTTCGTACTCTGTTCCCCACGCAAATTCAGGAAATTAATTTGTGGAGATGCCCGAAATTCTTCGCTGTCCAGGTCATTGCTGGCAATAAAATCAATCTTTTGGCCCGCGTCCGCCAGTGCGGATGCCAAGCCAAGTGAATAATGCCTGTCGCGCCCGGCCGTCAATACGCTGATCAGAGGATCAAAATGTTTTTGACTGGTCATGCAGTTTATCAATTTCGTGGAAGCTCGCGGAACAGCAGCCGTTCAATTGCTTCGAGCGTAAGCACGGCGTTGATTTCGAGAGTGCAATTCCTTTTTCGGTCGATGTGCTCTTCAGTCATTGTTTCCAAAAATCTGGAGTCGAAGAATTCGCCCAGGCGACCTCGAGAAGCGGTCACTGTGTCGCGCACATAAGATGCAAGTTCGTTCTGAAACCAGCTTCGATAATTCAGGAATTTGTGAAGACCTAACAGGCCAAGTCGTGAACCAGCGGTTTTCAGGAGCGGTTCCAGTGGCGCCAGAGCATTCGGAAACCCCTCATTGTTGTAGTAATCAAGCTTGAAGGTTACTTCAGCAAAGATTCGGCGTGCCAGAAATCTAGCGCCGGAGTTTTCATTTGCATAGCCGCGATCGGTGGGAATCTGGGCCAATGAATCGCTATTTTCACGGACGATGCGCAGCGGCAGGCGCGGCGACTTTCGGGCTGCTTCCGGCGCCTGGAACGCAAGCGCAACGAGATCGTTGTCCAAATACGGCGTGCGAAATTGAAGTTGCGACCAGCCGGCCGATAAATTGCCATACAGGTTCCAGGGAACTTCTTTGAACGTTCCAAATGTCATCGGCCGCGTTTTGTGTTCTGCCAATCGCGCGGCGTGCGACTGGATGATTGGACGCAAACCGGGATTGAAAAGGCGCGGCGACAAAGAAAGCGGCTTAAACCAGGAAATACCGCGCATTATTTCGCTCCCGTAATTTCCCGTCAAGCGCACGGGTGCCAATTCGCGCGCTTTTCCGTTAAAATAATTTTCATGCGAATTGCAAATTCCGGCGCATCCATCCGTCGAGAAAACGGTTTTATTTGCGTATTTCGGGAAGTTGGAAAAGAAATCTGCTTCGAGGCGCACCAGTTTGTGTTCCAATTTCTCGGCGGCGGCGACACGAGCGGCGATTCTGTCGTCCAGCGTTTGGCCATTGTTGCCAGAAAACGTGTAACAAGTCGTAAGCGCGTTCTCTTGCGGGCGGCACGCCATGATCATGCGCGTATCCATACCCCCTGTCAGCGCAATGCCAGTCTTTGAACGAGATTCAAAATAGCGTGGCAAAATCCGTTTGAAGGTTTCCGGCAGAAGGTTTTCGTAGTCGTCGGCCGCAAGCTGAGGTTGGGATTCCCATGTTTCTGGCGAAAAATATTTCCCTTTGCGCCAGTGACCGGCTTCAAAAGTCCAGGCGGAGCCGCCGGGAAGAATATCAATTCCCCGGAAGAGTGTCTTCCAGTCCAGCGTGCAGCCAAAGCTCAGATAGTCGGCGACACCTTCGGGATTGAATTCGCGCAGTTCCGGCAATATCCGCAGGAGCGCTTTGGCTTCGCTGGCGAAATAAAAGTTGCCCCCGCTTTCATGGTAATAGATACGCCGAATTCCGTAGCGGTCATTGAAGAGGATCGTTTTCTTCCGCCTTTTGTCTATCAACAAACCGCAAAAGAGGCCGTTGAGTTGCCCAAGCATTTTTTCACCGTCCTGTTCGTACATCTGGATTACTGTGGCCCCGGTTGCGGTCCCATCCGCTACAAAGCACTCGCCCGAAAAAGCTAGAACAATGTTGCCGGATGGCTCCGAAAATATTCCGTCTCTGGACTCTTTAAATCCTACATAACCTGCGCTGATTCCAGCCTCCGGCTCAAAATGTGTCCTGGATTTGTAAAAATCTTCGTATGACATCACGCTAACCATGGCATCGACAAGACGCAATGATTCCGAAGCAGGTACTTGGTTTATAATCCCGATAATTCCAGGCATAGTCCGGAGGGTTTTAGGTTGCTAATTCGAATCCAAAAATTGGAGCCGGCGGGAGGAATTAAACGCTCCAACCTGCTGATTACAGATCAGCCGCTCTAACGTTGAGCTACACCGGCACAAAAAGCAGTTAAGAATTTATCTTTCGTTGATAAAGCCAATCCCTGGCAGCCAGCGCCCTATTCAAGATGGGCGCGGGCAGGAGTCCCACGGCGCCCCGGTAGAGGCGCAACGCCAATGCAACCTTCCCTTTCCACGTCAATGGCACATAGTAACGCGGGAACTTGACCTCTTCGAAGCCATTGCGACGTTTGAGTTCCACCAGCGAACTTTGCGTCTTATTTCCGTAGGTGTACTGGCCGTAGACAAAGTAGGCAACGCGCTTTTGCGCGCAGATTGCGACGGCCTTTGATATCAACGCATTAATGGGCCGTTTGTCATAATGCGCATTCGCCGCAAGGATGTGAAGGATGTGGGCGAGGCGATCCACGTAGATTATTTTGATAAATCCAATGAGTTCATTTTCGAAAAAAGCTCCAATGAAATCACTTCGCTCAAGGTAGGTGGCGTGCTCGCGTTTGACCGTTTCAAAATCTTTGCCGAAGTGCCAGAACGGCTTGCCCTGTCGAACCGGAGTTTCGTTGCAAAGTTTATGAATTCCGCGGGCCAGTTCATCATTAAACGGAACTTCTATTACCGTCACCCCGCGCTTTGCCGCCCGCCTCACATTCTTTCTCGTTTCCTGAGGCACCGATTCCCACCAGTTTTCGAAGGTGGAAATTGGCACGGCGGCGTAGTTGTCCCAATCAAAATGATAGCTGTACTTTAGCGACACGTCCGGCGGCCGCTGAAGGAATGTAAACAGGTCCGCTTTTAATTCACTGTTTTTCAAAGCTCTCAGGAATGAGGTTGGATTTTTTACCAGTTCGCCGTCGGTGAATTCCTGATCTCTGATGACAGCCGTTTTGAGCCATTTACCGGTCTGAATGACGGTTCGTCCGTCAATCGCCACAGATGGCACCAACGTTGTTTTTCCTCTGACCCGGATTTCGGCAAAGCCGCCGGGCAATGAGACGGAATTGGCTGACATAAAATTAAGCGGCAATTGCGCTGGCGAAGTCATTGTTATGTTGCGATCGGATGCCCCGCAACCACTGTTCAAACATGACCAAACTGAATAGCAGTTTGTGGTTATCCTGGCGCCGTGCCCGGTGTTGCTCCAAAAGGTCTTCCACCGGCCCGGGCCTCAACTGCTCATACATCAGCGAATCTTTATCCAGCAACATGTCCGAAAACATGCTTTTTGTCCGCGAGTCAAACCATTGATCCACGACATTGGCGGCAAAGCCGCGTTTCTTGCGGAATAGAATGGAGGTCGGAAGCATTTTGAAACAAACGCGCCGATGCAGCCACTTGCGGACGCCGTAGCGGATTTTGTGGTTGGCTCCCAGCCGCTGGACGAATTCGACCACAGGCCGGTCCAGGTACGGAACGCGCGCTTCGAGATTGTGCGCCATGGAAAGCTTGTCCGCGTACATCAAAAGCTCGTCCGGCAGAGATGACCGGATTTCCAGAAGTTGAAAACCGCCAAGCTCATCTGTCCGTTCCATTTGGGGCACGATAGGGTCCAGGTAGTGCGACAATTCACTCTCTCCATTCGGGCAGAATTCAGGACGGAAAAGGCCGGCAACGGTTTGCACCGGGTGCAGAGAAAAAATGCTCTCATAGCGTGTGATCCGATCTTCAATTGAAAGCGATTGCACGCCGCGTTTGAGGGTTTCATTTCGAGGCAAACGTAAAATTGCCGAACTCAGCTGCGAGCGGATGATGCCCGGCAACCGCCGCCAGACAGTACCGTAACGGACGCCCAGATGGCGGTTGTATCCGCCAAATAGCTCATCGGGTCCTTGTCCGATCAAGGCGACTTTCACATCCTCCCGTGCCCGCTTGCAAATGAAGAACATTGGGACAATGGATGAACTGGCTACAGGTTCTTCCAGATATTCGACGATTTTTGGCAAAGATCTTTCAAATTCACCCTGGTCCAGTTTTACGGCCACGTGGCGCGCTCCCAGTCGCAAGGCCGTGAGCGCGGCGGTTTGAAGTTCGTCGTCTGCGAAATTCTTTCCGTAACCGGCTGTGTAAGCCGGCCAGTGTCGTCCGTGCTCATTCATGAGCGCAAGCAGCAACGCTGAATCCAATCCGCCGCTCAGTAAAATTCCTACCGGCACGTCGGCGCACAAATGCCGGCGAATGGACTTGCGGTAGAGGTCGAGCAACTCGTCCGCCGCATCGGAGTCTTTCATGTTGTCTGGAAAAGGCGAGGGTGCGAAATCATACCATCGTTCCTGGCGGCAGGATCCGTTTTCGGCGATCAACATTGTCCCGGCCGGCAGCTTATTTACACCTTCAAAAATGGTTAATGGCGAGGGTGTATAACGGAAGCGCAGAAAGAGGGCAACGGCGGCAGTGGAAATCTGTAGTTTTGAACCTGAGGCCGAGAGGACGGGACGGATTTCCGAGCCAAATGTCAATTGTCCGTTTTCAATCTTGTAATAGATTAATTTAATCCCCATGGCATCCCGCGCGACAATAAGGCGCTGCTGCTTTACGTCCCAGATGGCAATGCCGAACATCCCGTTCAGTCGGTTAAATACCTCTTTGCCCCATTGCTTGTAGCCGTGGACGATGACCTCCGTATCGGAATTAGTCTTGAACTTGTGGCCGCGCATCTCCAGGTCACGGCGGAGTTCGCGAAAGTTGTAAATCTCGCCATTAAAGACCACCTGGACCGACCCTTCGGCATCAGACATCGGCTGCCGGCCGCCGGCCAGGTCGATGATCGAAAGCCGGCGAAAGCCCAGGCCCACCGGGCCCGAAATGAAATCGCCTTCGTCGTCCGGGCCCCGGTGGAGCATCGAGCGCGACATGCGGTGAATTGTTTGAGGATTCACCGGCTCGTTTTTGGTAAAATTAAGCTGCCCGCAAATCCCGCACATAAAATTTGGAGTCGAAGTTTTCATAAACGTTGGCGTCCGCGACTTGCGCTTCATACGAATACAACGCGAGGCTGCGGAACATTTGCGATTGTCCCCAACGGTGCATTGGCACGTTATCCCAGTTAAACATCAGCCGCCGGGATCGGAATGAGCCATCGGCTTTGACCCAATGGTTCAAGACCCCCGCAGTGACCCTTTCTAAAGTTGATTGGAGTTGCGGAAAGTATTTTCTCATCAGCAGGCATAAATTGATGCACTCGGCGCAGTCATAAAGCTCGTGTCGATAGACCGTCAGGCGCGGAGCCCTGGCAAATGGTCGGGGCATTCCGTCCTCGGAAAAGAGATTTTGTGTGTAATAATCGATGCCCATGCTCAGAGCTCTTAGGCAATCTTCGTTGCCGGTAAAAAGGTAAATCTTTGCAAGCGCCTTCATCACAAAGCACGTGTGAAAATGGTCGACGAAATTGCGTTTGCCGTCCATGGCATACGGCCAGGAGCCGTCCGGATTTTGAGATTCCAGGACAAAATTCAGGTTCCGATTGCTTACTTTCAAGTATCGGTCGTCGTTAAAGAACGTGGCGGCGCTCGTAAGTGCGCATGCCCGATAAGCCGAGGCGTTGACAACACCTCCCTTGCCAAATGGCGTGTAAGTGCAGCTACTCGCGCTGTCGGAAACTTTCAAATCCCGGTAGCCGGAGGAGAGGTGTCGGGCTATGGACTGCAAAATTCGCTCCCATTTCAAATGCGGGCGCAGCCGATGCATCTGTAGGAACGCTTCAAAAACGTAAGGCGTCGTCGTAATCAGCGGTGTGCCCGCAGGAATGACGCCGCCTTGCGTGACCCAGTCAAAGGGGTAGCCCCAGCAAAACTCTTTGAATTCGGGACAGCGCGTCTTTTGAAGAACTTCCAGAAAGTGCGTCGCCTTTTGAATATAGAATTCGTCGCCGGTTGCTTCATATAAATAAGCATACCCCATGGCGTAGTGGGCGTCGGCGATGGGCAGGCGGATAGGATGATAGAACCATTTCCGAGCTGATGGGAAAAATGCCTCGCATAAGATCATCGGCGCCACTGCGGCTGTGCCGACGATTTTGTGCCGGTAATAAAGT
>DASYYL010000144.1:0-2320 GCA_035933915.1 Verrucomicrobiia bacterium | reverse complement strand
CACCCAGGAACCGAACGGCAATACGGTTGAATGGCAGAACGCTACTTGGTACAGCGATAGCGTTGGTGGCGGCGGTGGTTTCGGCGGCACCTATCAATTGCAAAACGTATCCAGTGGTCTGGCTTTGAACGTTTCAGGAGGGTCCACGAGCGATGGCGCGGCGGTTATCCAATGGCCTTGGGGAAGCGGCAGCGCAAATGCTGAATGGACCTTTAACTCCTCGGGATGCCAAAACGGCTACTACCAAATTGTCAATGTCAACAGCGGTTTGGATGCCGTCGTCCAAGGAGCCTCCACGAGCGAAGGCGCACCGATTATCCAATGGTCGTTCGGTTCAGCCGGCAATGACCAATGGCAGCCGCAACAGAACAGTGATGGCAGCTATACTTTTGTCAACTATAACAGCGGCCAGGTGCTTGAAGATCCAGGCTCCAGCAGCTCGCAGGGTACACAGATGGATCAATGGGATTCCAACAGCGGTTCCAATCAGGAATGGAATCTGATCAGCGAATAGAAGCTAGGGATATAAGCGCGCGATTGGCGAAATCCGATCGCGCATCGTTAACAACCTCATCATGAATTGCCTTCAAGTCTGGAAAACGCATTTCACCAAAGGTTTTTCCCTCCTGGCCGCGGCCTTGCTGACCGGATGTTCTCCAGCAACGGAAACGAATATCGCGCTGCCGCCCGCGCAAACGCCGGGTACCGGCAGAATCGCTGCCGTTGTTTCCAACACCGTTGCCCCGAATACGACTGCTACAGCGCCTGTTGGAAAAAGAATACTGCCTATCGAACTGACCGCCAAGTTGGTGGATCCAGTTGACATTGACCTAAATTGGAAATGCCACATTCCTCATGTGGCGGGCTATATTATAGATTTCAATATGGGCCGGGACAGGATGTTTGAGATCCTCGACGTTGTGTTTTCGAACGTAACCGCTTATCAGCACCGCAATCTGATGCCAAACACGCGCTTTGCTTATCGCATCCGGCCTTTTTTCGGCAAACCATCCAACGTGGTCCGCTTCACGACCGGCGAGGCCCCGAATGATGAATCACAGTGTGACGACGTGGGTTTGGGCATGGTTCCGCCCGGCGAAGGTGGAACAAACTCGTTGCGGAATCCCCTGACAGAAGACGCGGCGGCGCCAACGGACCTGACGGTCAGACACGTCTCCCCGAGGGTCGTGGATTTGAACTGGAAGGATAATGCGAAGGATGCCGATGGGTATCTGGTGGAGTATTCCATGGGTTCAGACACGAATTGGCACGTAGCCGGTGTTTTCAAGCCTCATGCCATATCTTTTCGAGTGGCAATGCTCCCTCCGGATACGAAATCTTATTTTCGCGTCCGGGCCTTTTATGTTGGCGCGCCTTCTCTGGCCGTTCAGGAATTCACCGGCGCCAAGCCAACTAAAACGGCTTCATCGGGGTCGAAACAAGACGTACCCGTCGTCGACAAATAATCAGTTCAGCAACATTCGACTTGTGAAGAAGACAATTATACTTCTGCTGGGTATTTCCCTGATTGGCGGTCTAAATTGGCGGTCTAAGTTTGTGTCATTGGAGGACGCCGCCGGCAACCACCGTCGTTTCCGTGTTTCCAAAAATGGCTTTGAGCCGACCGTTGAAGCCGCACCCGCAATCCTTTCGATTGCTCCCAAATCCGTTAGTGCGCTGTCAGCCGAAAAGCCCAGTTCTGTTGTTTTAGGAAGGAGCGAAATAGTTAGAAAAGTTGCTCCGGAAAACAGTGGTGCCAACTCCGCAGGAACGGAGCGATACCAGCTTCTGCGGGAACTTCGCGCTTGGGCCGCCACGAATACCGAGGCAGCATTGGCAGTAGTGCTGAAATTGCCTACAGGCAATGACCGCGACAAGGAGTTGGCCGCCGTCTGCTTCGGTTTGGCACAAAGCGACCCGGCGGACGCGGTGAAACTGGCGCAGGCATTCCATCTTGATCAGCAAGCGGGAGCAGTAATCGAGAACCTGACGCAGCAATGGGCGCAATCCGACGTGACGTCGGCGTTGACCTGGGCCGTCAACCAGCCGCCGGGCGACGCGCGTGACTCCTTAATCACGCGCGTCGCCTTCGTTTTATCCCAGAGTGATCCCGCGGATGCCGCGAGTCTGGTGGTCAACCAAATTCCGCCCGGATCGGCGCAGAATGAGGCGGTGATGATGGTTCTCCATCAATGGGCGGAACAAAATCTAGTGGCGGCTGCCGGCTGGGTTGCAGGTTTTCCTGATACGCCGCTGCGTGAACACGCACTCACCGAATTGGAAGGTACTGAGAGTTATCAAAAAGCTTTGGCACACCAAT
>DASYYL010000038.1:0-3664 GCA_035933915.1 Verrucomicrobiia bacterium | reverse complement strand
GCCAGAGCCGGGACGGCAGCATTTGGGTGGGGGAAGACAATGACGGGGGACTTTACCGTTTTGAAAACGGAAACGTCAGCCATTATACTTGGAAAAACGGTTTAATTAAATCAGGCATCAGGACGCTTTTTGAAGATGATTCGAGCAATCTGTGGATTGGCGCCAGCCAGGGTTTAAGCTGCTTCAGGAACAGGCATTTTACCAACTATCAAACAAACCAGTACCACGGTGGCGCCGATGTGCGGGCAATCTGCCAGGACCAGAGTGGCAATGTTTGGTTCGGAACGGACCAGGGGCTATGTCGTTTGAACAATGACGGTTTCATGCATTTTGGCAGGGCGCAGGGGTTGTCCGACGACTCGATCACCGCCCTATACGAAGACCATCGGGGCAACTTGTGGATTGGAACTGAGAGCGGCGGCCTCAATCGCTATTACAAAGGCCAGTTCAAGGCTTATACGACACAACAGGGATTATTCAGCGACGATATCTACCAAATTGTACAGGACGATTATGGCTGGCTGTGGATGAGCTGTCCGAAAGGAATTTTCCGGGTAAGAAAACAGAATTTGGACGCGCTGGATCACGGCAGCAACTCTTTCATTACCAGTCTCAGCTATGGAAAATCTGACGGAATGGAGACAACGATCTGCAGTGGAATTGGAAAGCCATCCGGCTGGAAAGGCCAGGACGGACGACTCTGGTTCGCCACGACGAAGGGTTTGGTAGTGGTTAACCCGGATATTAAAATGGATGAGGTCCCCTCGCCCGTTTTCATCCAACAAGTGCTGGTTAACGGGAAAGAAACGATTGTCCTAAGCTCGAGTACGGGAACCAACTCCACGCAACGGCTCATAATTCCTCCGGGGAATGGCACATTTGAATTCCAATTTTCAATGTTGGATTTTAAGAAACCATCCGGCGACCGTTTCTTTTGCCAGTTAAAGGGGGTGGACTCGGACTGGGTGGATGTCGGCTCACGTCGCTCGGCCTATTACAACGACGTTCGGCCCGGCCATTATGTGTTCCAGGTGAAAGGCTGCAATGCCAATGGCGTTTGGAATGAGACAGGCGCTTCAGTGGCATTGATATTGGAGCCGCATTATTGGCAGACTTTGTGGTTTAAGGCGCTTGCGGCGCTGGTTGCGGTGATGGGCGTCAGCGGCATGGCGCGATATATCACCGGCAAAAAAATGCAACGGGAATTGGAACAGTTGGAGCGCCAAAATGCCGTCGAAAAGGAACGCGCCCGCATCGCCAAAGACATCCACGATGACCTGGGGTCGCGATTAACGCGCATGATGCTGCTGGGCCAGCGCGTCCAGGAAGACGCAGCCAGTCCGGACAAACTCATCGTCCACGCCAGGAAGATGGTGGATTCAGCAGTCAACACCATGCAAATCATGGATGAAATTGTCTGGGCGGTGGATCCGCAAAAGGACACCTTAAACGGATTAGTGGGTTACATCGGGCAATATGCCAATGAATTCCTGGAGGGCACGCACATCCGGTGCCGGCTTGAAATGCCGGTACAGGTGCCATCGGTTGTTATTCCCGCAGAAGCACGACATGAACTGTTTTTGGCTTTAAAAGAAGCATTAAATAATGCGGCCAAGCACGCGCAGGCGTCAGAAGTGCACGTGGCGCTCAGAATTTTCGACAGCACAGTCACCATCGTTGTTGAAGACAATGGCTGCGGAATCCGGAATGGGCACAGCGATCGAAAAGGCAGCGGTCTGGAAAATATGGTTAAACGGATGGAGAAACTGGGCGGGGAATGTCGCATTACCACCGCGCCCGGCGCGGGAACGAAAGTTCAACTTACGCTCAAGGTCGGAGAACGGCGCCTTTCGTAGCGCAGGTTTCCAAACCTGCTGTATCGCCGATTTCCAAATCGGCCAATCGTACGACGTCGTGCCGCTGGCGGGTTTGGAAACCTGCGATTGGCTCATTCGCTTCGCTCAGGCAATCCCTTTCGCGGTTTCCCAAACCGCTCAAGTCAGCAGACTTGGAAGTCTGCGATACGGACTTTGCATCGGTTCATGGCCCCGATGCACGGTTTGGAAGCGATTGTATCTAGCCCTCCATGAACCGCAAATACCCCCCGAATGGTCTTGGAGTACGGTGGCAGTGACACCGCTTTCGAAAAACGAATGGACCTCGAAAAGACAAATCCATTTTCTATCTCACGCACCGTTCAAAAGCGGCGTCTCCGGAAAACATTTGGAGCTCCCACCGCATCCGTAACGCAAGGGCGCTGGCAGCAGGCGAGGTGGCAGTCCACCCTGACGGGCAAGTTGCCTTCCCACTCTCCTAATGATGCAGATATTTCAAAACCGCCTCAGTCCGGGAATGAACGTGCAGTTTTTCATATATCCTGGAAATATGGCTGTGAAGGGTGCCAAAACTGATGCCCAGGTTATTGACGATTTCCTTGTATAAAAATCCTTTCGAAAGCTGGTCCAGCACATCGGTTTCCCGGGTGGTCAAAGAGGTAAGATTTGAAGATGAATCAGGGGTGCGCCGAAAATACTGGACGACTCGTCTGGCCACTTCCGGGGTCATCGGCGCCCCGCCGTTATAGACCTCCTGGATTGCCGCCATCAATTTGGCTGAAGTGGTGCGTTTCAACAAATATCCGCTGGCGCCCGCCATGAGCGATTTGAATAAACGGTCTCCGTCCTCGTAAACCGTCAGCATCATAAATTGCACGTCCGGCATTTTGGCCTTTAACTGCCGCACACACTCGACGCCGTCCATTCCCGGCAAATTAATATCCATCAACACCACTTCCGGTTTTAGATCAGGCAGACCCGCCATAGCCGATTCGGCATCCGGATAACTTCCCAGCAGGGAAAACGCCGGGTTGCGGCCGATTCTTTGGGCAAAATCGGCTCGGATTTCTTCGTCGTCCTCAACAATGGCAACGTTGATGCTTTTTTTGTCCATTTTTGCGCAATGCCCTGCTCTAAATTTGTCACGCATAGAATTCCGCGCAATCATATAAACACATGATGCGTGAACAAGCGCCTGTTCGTGGAAAACTCAATGAGCAATAGGATAAGCGCTACATTTTTAAATTGGATTAATTGCCGGATCGCCGCTCCTAAAAAGCTTGATATGGTCAAAGTCTCGTGCCCTCGACCCCCCCCACAGCCACCATCGCTTTTACTTTTTGGTTTGACAAATACAAGTACGGATGGTAAATACCAATTGAAAATCCGCACGAGAGTCGAAACTGGAATTGTCAGCGATTTTTAAGTATTAGCGGTTAATTGCTAACGGCAGCAATAGATAAGTTACATTTATGTTAGACGGACATCATATAATCCTACGATTCCGTGCAGAGAATATTTCGGTAAACTCTAGTGTCATGCACAAACTGCAGCTCAGGGCCCCCATTCCTCCTTGTAGTCGTATTTCTCAACCCGTTAAAGCCAATCAACGCAATGGTTTTACATTGATTGAACTGCTCGTGGTCATTGCAATTATCGGCATATTGGCGGCTATGATACTGCCGGTGTTGGAGCAGGCCGAAGCGCGGGCGCAACAGATACAATGCGAAAATAACCTCAGCCAACTGACCAAGGGTTTTCTGGTTTATTGCAGTGACAATAGCGGACTTTTTCCGCCCAATCCAGATTGGGAAGGGTTTCCCTGTTGG